>CALHWA010000099.1 GCA_938036845.1 uncultured Candidatus Saccharibacteria bacterium
GATTCTTGCTAACACCCCAGGGGCAATCAACCTGCGTACGCTCACGACACTCGAGCGCATTAGTGCCGAGCCAAGCCAGAAGACGATGATCCTCTTCCCAGCAGAATTGACAGAGGTACTACGAGGTATTAAGCGGTCATGATCGACTTTCGTCAGAATCGAGCGCGTTGCATTGATGCGCTTGCGGGTGGGCTGGCAGTATTGACTGCGTATGACGAAGTGCAGGGCAGTGGCGATGAACCAGCACCATTTCAGCAGGAGTCGAACTTTTGGTGGCTCAGTGGAATTGAGCGACCAGGTTGGAAGTTGATTATCGATGGACGACGGAGCCGCACAACACTCGTGCGGCCTCATCTCGATGTGGTGCAGCAGACCTTTGTTGGTGAGCTCAGTAGCGAGGAAGCCAAGCGGATCAGTGGTGCTGATGCAGTGATTGATGCCCACGATTTTGAGGCAGAGCTGCGCCAGCTTGCCAAACGCCATACGGTTGTATACGAAGTAAACGACCGCACCGACTACGGTTTTATGCTCAACCCCGCCTCGCGCGACCTGAGCAAAGTACTACAGCGGATCTTTCCTTCAGTACAATCGTGTCTGCGTCAGCTGCGTGAACTGCGGGCTATCAAGCAGCCGGAGGAGATTGCTGCACTGCGCCAGGCAATTGCGCTGACTATCGAGGCCTTTGAGGTAGCCAAGCAGCGCTTGCCAGACTGCCAGCATGAGTATGAGTGCGAGGCGGAATTTGACTACCTATTTCGGCGCCACAATGCTCGCCATGCGTATAGCCCAATTGTTGCTGGTGGCGCTAATGCCTGCACTTTACACTACAGCCATAATGTAGGGCCGCTTGCTGCTGAGAATATGGTGCTGATCGATGTCGGAGCGCGGGTCAATGGATACTGTGCGGACATCACTCGTACCTATGGCATTGAGCCGACGCAGCGCCAGCAGGATGTCCATGCTGCAGTAATGCAAGCGCAGCAACACATCATAGAGCTGCTCGAGCCAAACCTCCCCGTGGCTGACTATATCCAGCAGAGCGACGATATTATGCGTGACGCCTTACAGCAGCTTGGCCTTCTACGTGATCGTCACGACCAAGCTACCTTCCGGCGCTACTATCCGCATGCCACCAGCCATGGGCTTGGCGTCGATACACATGACAGCCTGGGCGCGCCGCGGGTACTGCGCGCCGGTATGGTGCTTACCGTCGAGCCAGGAATTTACATTCCAGAGGAGGGCATTGGTGTCCGGATTGAAGATGACATTCTCATTACGCCGAGCGGCCACGATAATCTCAGCGCCAGCTTATCGACAAAATGGTAAAAAACCGCTATACTAGAGCAAATGAAACGACAATTTTTTGCCTTTATTATCCGCTGGGTGCTAAATTCACTCGGGCTGTGGATTGCCGTACGTATCTTTGGTACAGGCTATATCGGTGTCCAACCCGATATGAGCATTGCCGTGTTTTTGCTGGCTGGGCTTATCTTTTCGGTTGTCAATGCAGTCTTTAAGCCGATTGCCATCATCCTATCGCTTCCCGCCATTCTCGTCACGCTCGGTCTCTTTACCGTCGTTGTCAATGGCTTTATGGTCTATATTTCACTGATACTGGCACCAGGCCTCAAGATGACGTTTCTTCACTCCATCTTGACAGGCCTGATCATGAGTCTGGTAAACTATATAGTAAGCAGCGCGCTCGAGCTAAATTATGGGCGCACGCAGGAGGAACAACATGAATCTTGATAGTATTCTACAAACAATAATGATTGGCTCAGCCATCTTGATGATCCTGGCTATTTTGCTCCAGCAGCGCGGGGCGACACTTGGTGCAGGTTTTGGCGCCTCGGGTGAGCTCTATACCACGCGGCGCGGCCTAGACAAGAACCTCTTTGAGGCGACGATCTTCTTGGCTGTTACCTTTGTTGGGTCTATTTTGGCGGCACTTTTGTTGCCGTCTGCGGGGTAGGGCATGGCGAATCGGCAGGAGAAGCACCTCCAGCGCCGTGAGACCTCGTCGGCAGTTGTGCCTCAGGAGGATGAATCGCTGCGAGCAGCCAAAGCAGCGAAATCGGTACCGTCTCGCCGCAAGAAACCACGCCGTGACCTCAAGCAGCTCGAAGATAGCGCGACGCGCCAC
Organism: uncultured Candidatus Saccharibacteria bacterium; assembly: GCA_938036845.1. GTDB lineage: Bacteria > Patescibacteriota > Saccharimonadia > Saccharimonadales > Saccharimonadaceae > Saccharimonas. The sequence goes on from CALHWA010000099.1 coordinate 2,144, forward strand.
GTTGGCAAGTTCTTAGGGAGCCGCTTCGAGAGTTTGCGTCGAGCCCGGCGGCGGGTTGTGCTGTGGCTTGTCCTCATTGCAGTGATTTTGCTTGGTATTATTGCTCAGATCTTTATCCGCCGCGACGCAACGACGGCAACTGGTGGGACCGGCGGGACGTATATCGAGGGGGCACTTGGCCCGATTGAGACGCTGAATCCTCTCTTTGCAACCAGCAGTGCCGAGCTTTCGGCCAGCCAACTCATGTTCTCCTCGCTCTATCATTACGACGCCAAAGGCTCGCTCCATACAGATGTTGCAACGAGTCTTGCCTATAACGAAGCAAGCAAAACCTACACCGCTCAATTGCGTGATGACGTCCACTGGCACGATGGGCACAAGCTGACCGCCAAGGATGTTGTCTTCACGATCAACCTCATCAAAAACCCAGCAGTGCGCTCGCCCTTGCGCGTCAACTGGGTCGACGTCCAGGCTAAGGCAGTCAACGATACCACTGTGCAGTTTGTGCTACCTGCAACGTATGCTGCCTTCCCCCATGCATTGACCTTCCCAATTTTACCAGAACATATGCTAGGCTCAGCAACGCCAAGCTCAATGCGCCAGGCGCCATTTAATCATTCGCCAGTTGGTAGTGGGCCGTTTAAGTTCCAGATTTTGCAATCGACCAACAATGCTCGCCGGCCAAAGACCGTACATGTCGTTGCCTTTGATGGCTACTATGGTGGCCGACCCAAGCTCGATCGCTTCGAGCTCCAAGCGTATAGCACGCAGCAAGATATCGTCTCGGCTCTGCAGGCTGGTGAGTTGAGCGGCGCAACCGACCTCTCTGTTGTGATGCGCAAAGATATTCCACGCAACCAATACACCACAACCACTGTACCAACCGACCGCGGGGTGTATTTGCTCATGAATAATACCAACCCCATCCTTAAAGATCGCGCGGTTCGCAAAGCCCTCCAACTAGGCACCAACACTGCTGCGATTCGCACCTCGCTGGGTGAGGGCGTACAGCGTCTTGACGGACCATATATCCCTAGTCAGCTTGGCGGTATCGATGCACCATCTGCAGATAAGCATGACAAAGCGAAGGCCGCTGCGATGCTAGATGAAGCAGGCTGGAAGCTCGCCGATGGCAGCAAAGTCCGCAGCAAAGATGGCCAAAAGCTGGAGATTATGATCACCACCACTAAGGGTGCAGAGTACGAAGCTGTTTTGGCTAAGGTGATGGAGCAGTGGCAACAGCTTGGCGTGGCGGTGACGCAGCAAGTGATTGACCGCTCGGCAGCATCATCCACCTTTGTCCAAGGGACATTGCAGGGGCGAAGCTACGATGTTTTGCTCTACGAGTTGGCAATTGGTGCCGACCCTGATGTCTATGCCTATTGGCATTCCTCACAGACAGGCTACCAGGGCTATAACTTCGTCAATTACACGAGTCGCACCGCAGATGCTGCATTGGCCAGCGCCCGTACGCGCCTCGAGCCAAAGCTGCGTGCTGCCAAGTACAAAGCGTTTGCCGAGCAGTGGTACAGCGACGTGCCGGCGATTGGTCTCTATCGGTCGGCTAGTGTGTATGCGACAGGCCCTGGCGTCCAGGCCATCCAGCAGGGCGATACCCTTGTCTCCGGTGCAGATCGCTACGCAGACGTCCTCCGTTGGACAGTGACAACGCGAGATGTTTACAAAACCCCCTAACATGCGGTATAATCAACAGTGTCGCGAGATATGCGGACGTGGCGGAATTGGTAGACGCGTCAGCTTGAGGGGCTGGTGAGCATTGCGCTCGTGGAAGTTCAAGTCTTCTCGTCCGCACCAGATATGATGCCTCGTGACACATCAACACCACCAAGATAGGTGGTGTTTTGCTTTTGTAAAATACAGGAGGGAGAGAACACGCTTGAAATACCTATATAACAATCAAAACGGCTTGATCATAAAATGCAACAATTAATCGGCGAACTGCTTGTGTTTTATAAAAGGGTGGTGCATAATAAAGACAAGCTGGTACGCAAAAAGGGGTACCGTTGCGTCCAAACACAAACATCGTGCTAAAACAAACATTGTGCCCCAGGGTGGGCGCGTAGCAGCTACTGGCAAATCACCTCTAGTCAAAGAGGTGATTTTTTGCTATAGTCTATAGCAGACGGGGCATTAGCTCATTTGGCTAGAGCGCTTCGCTGGCAGCGAAGAGGTGACCAGTTCGAATCTGGTATGCTCCACCATGGATCTTTAGCTCAGTTGGCTAGAGCGCACGATTCACATTCGTGAGGTCGCAGGTTCGAATCCTGCAAGATCCACCATTTTGAGATTATTCCCTTCTGGTGTTGAGCCATAATCAGCATTAGTTAAGGCCTGAGATAAGCGAGGATATATCTCGCTTATTTTTTATTAATAATAACGAAGTAGGGAGCTATCATGTCAAAACTATCAGATCTATGGGAAAATGATCCAAATGTAACACCAGATTCGCAATGGTGGGATCATCATCGTAGATGAATCGCTGAGTCCAACGACAGATGACGCGTATCATCGGTGCGTCGCTGAGCTGAACGACGCATTCATCTACTCTGCAATGT
>CALHWA010000100.1 GCA_938036845.1 uncultured Candidatus Saccharibacteria bacterium
CTCGGTTTGCCACGGGTAGAGATCTTCGTCATGCAGAACCCGGTCATCAATGCTTATGCCTTTGGCTTTATGAATCCATACTGTATTGTGCTGCACTCTGGTTCGATTCGCTATCTCACGCCCGATGAGCTTAAGACGGTCGTCATCCATGAGATGGGGCACATTAAATATAAGCACACCATAGCTATGCTGTATCTGCAGCCGTTCTTGGCACTGCCGTTTGTTTCCTCGGTGTCTGGCTGGCTAGCGGGTTTCTGGCAGCGCCGCACTGAGTATACGGCCGACCGCTTGGCGCTAACCTACACCGAAGATCCAGAGCTTGTTAAGAATGCGCTTGTCAAGGTGCACGTTGGCCCTGATGTGGCGGAGGGCATGAACGAAACTGCTCGCCAGTGGCAGCGCTACACCGCCAACCGTCCAATGAACCGCTTTGCTCAGACCTTGAGCGACCACCCATACCTCGTGCGCCGGCTTGACCACATTGATGAAATGACCACCAAGCTCCTCACACCCCAAGCACCAGCTGCACCAGCCCAGCCCACGACACCAGTCCAGCCACAGTAGGGGGCTACAGGCGTATTACTCTGCATATAGAGGCTGCTATCTGTGTGATAGTGGCCTCTTGGTTTTGCTCTATACCTACGATAGTGCACACTTCGACCATAAAGGTTCATCGATCACTTGTGCCTTTTCCTTTTGTTGTTCCTCTTCTCAGAGTGATGCGTACCTCTCTTGATTATAAGCTTGCCAGTATCAGCGCTGAAAATATCATTATAGCAACGAGATTTCACACCCTGTCTAAACGAAATAATGGATTAAACGAACACACAGCAATACGCTGCGAGATGTGTGCTCCAGCAATACTTTGCGCTACATAGTAGGGCTAGCCCTCCAAGAGTGCGGTATAATATACCTATGCAACCACTCAAAAAGCGTGCCGCACAGCTCCTCGCCGATATCCTCGATGCGATCCATCGTTTGCAGATTACTGACAAAGCCACTCAGCTCGCTCAGCTCGAAGCGCAGCTGGCCGACTCGCAAATTTGGGCTAATCCAGCCCACGCTCAGCAAGTGTCGCGCCAGGCAGCAGCACTGCGAGGGCAGATAGAGCCATGGCAGGTGCTGCAGGCTCAAGTGAGCGACATTGTGGAACTAATGGATCTTGGCGATGATTCGATGATACCAGAGTTCGAGCAGCAGCTTGCCGCCCTCGAGCACGACTACCAAGCGCGCCACCGCGATCTCCTCTACAGTGGTGAGCATGATGATCAACCGGCTATTATTAAGATTAGCGCTGGGGCTGGCGGTACCGATGCTCAGGATTGGGCAGCGATGCTCGAGCGGATGTACCTGCGCTTTGCCGAGCAGCATAGCCTCCAAACAGAGCTCCTCGAGCGCTCGACGGGCGAAGAAGCTGGCATTAAGAGTGCGACATACAGCCTCCACGGCGCGTATGCCTATGGCCAGCTGCGCAGCGAGCATGGCGTGCACCGCCTAGTCCGGCTCAGCCCGTTTAATGCCGAC
>CALHWA010000101.1 GCA_938036845.1 uncultured Candidatus Saccharibacteria bacterium
AGCTAGCAAACAAGCAGGCGTTGATCGAGCGGCTGGTGAAGGAATTGCAGGTGATCGAATAGCAGTACTGCAAATTAAATAACTTGTGCTAATAGAGGAGGCTACCATTGATGTGAGATGGTAGCCTTTTTGATGAGTAGGGATAATGAAGTGTGTTGATTTAACCTCCTGCGCTTTAAATGATAAACAGGGTACTTAGTAGAGAAAGGAAGTGTGAACACAGATAAAGGGATTATTGTGATGACGAGCTATATTAACCTGAAGCTGAAAAATCTCATCGCATCACGCTTTCTATTCGTACCATTCTTTTTCTGAGGCTTATTTACGAGCGTTCATTGCATGGATTTATATAAAGCATACATATGCTGTGACAAACAGCTTTCATACCTCATTTAAATGAGATGATAGGGAAGAGAGTTAATGAAGAAAAGAAGGGTATTCCTATATCCACACAAAACATACTTGACAGGAAAGAAACATCCTGCTACCATGAATATGAACAAAAATAGAACTAACGATAGTCACCAATACACACAATGAAACACAAACATCACACTACCTCATATAAAACTGTCCTCGCGCAGGCGGCTGTGGCGGTCTTTAGCCTGGCGACTGCACTAGGGGTGTTCTTGCACGATGGGCAATTTGATAAGATGACCACTGCGCTTCTCACACTCGAGCCTGCTGTGCTGCGAAGCCGGGGACTGCAAGGCTTGGCGGAACCCGATAAGCTAACGGCCGACCCGCACGTTCATCCTCATCATGCGTCGCTGGGGCACAAGGCAGCGCATCACGGGCAGCACCACACGCCGGGTGTGCCACCGCGCGATGATGAATATAGATATTTGGCGCACAAGCAGCGAGGGACACGCCACGCCTTTGATAATCAGTTCTTGCCGATTGTTGGTTAGTTATTGATGGTGATATGGATGCCCGGCGGCAATCTGCTGCGCCCGGTAGAGTTGCTCGGCCAAGATGAGCCGCACCAGCTGATGTGGAAACACCAGGCGAGACAGCGACCACACCAGGTTGGCGCGCTCCATCACTGCCTCTGTTACACCGTATGCTCCACCAATGATAAGTACGAGTGATTTGCCTTGCGCCATTGGCTGGTGCAGGCGGCGTGAGAGGGTAGGCGAGTCGAGCATTGTACCGCGCTCATCCAATAGTACAACATATGCTTGGGGCGAAAGCGCCCGTAGAATCTGCTGCGATTCCTCACGCCGCGCTGCATCACCACTGTGCGAGCTAGCGGGGAGGAGCTTCCACTGCAGCTGCCAAGCGCGAGTCGTGCGTTGCTCGTAGCGTGTAATGCCATCAGCCAGCCAGGGCTCGTGCCGCTTGCCAATGGCAATGATGGTGATCACGCGCTGGCGTCTCCACCACTGCCAGATACTGCTGCAGCAAGGCGCTGGGCGGTGGTAGACAGGCGAGTGTCGCTGGTATTAGTCGGGTAGCCATGATGGAGCTGTAGCACCTCGCGGTCATATAGCGGCACAAGATGAATGTGAGCGTGCGGCACATCGAAGCCTTCCACCACCACGCCGACTCGCTCAGGCTTGAGCTCCGCCTCCATCGCGTGGGCAATCCGCTGTGCCACCTCCCAGAGGTGTTGATACACCTCAGCGGGGAGAGCCCACAGCGAGTCAATCTGCTGCTTGGGTACCACCAGTACGTGGCCATCACTCAGCGGGTTGATATCGAGGAAGGCTATTGTGTGCTCGTCTTCATACACCGTATGGCTTGGTATCTCACCCTTGATAATCTTGGTAAAAATAGAATCCTGCATGGCTCTAGTATACGCGAAGGTGGGGCAGGAGCTCAAGGATATCCGCTGCGCGATATTTCCGTTCGGCACCGCATCTGTTATAATGAGAGCAGACCACGTGGAGAGGTGCAGGAGTGGTTGAACTGGCCGCTCTCGAAAAGCGGTAAGCCGCAAGGCTTCGAGGGTTCGAATCCCTCTCTCTCCGCCATGTTTCCGAGATTGTTAATCTGCAGGCTAATGATGCTTGCAGATTTTTTATTACGAAAAATACGTGATTACTTTTGTGCGCCATGCTTCCTCTCTTTCTGTTTTTGCAAACTCAGGCAAGACGCAATAAAAAGCGCACACTGTGATAGTGTGCGCATATGTTTGTGTGAGAAGAGAGCCAAGCGGCGCCGGCTAGGTAGTCGAAGCACCGGTGTTGCTACTGTTGGTCGTGGTGTTGATGTTGCCACCAGGGATGATAGTGTTGATGACAAAGTTCACCGCGGCGTAGGCGAGCAGCGCTACGACGACACCGACGAGGGCATACATAATAGTATTCTTCGCACCCTGCACCTGCGATGAATTACCACCAGAGACGACATAGCGAATACCACCGAAGATGATCATGATAACCGCGATAGCTCCAACGAGGAAGAGCATGATGTTGCTTACTCGTGTGAAGATACCGGCGTCACCAAAGAGATCGGCTGGCTGGTCTTTGCCCCGTGAGCGGCTGGCACCATCTGACACGCCGCCGATTGCAGCGCTGGGCGGTGCAGCAGCAATTATCCCACCCCCGATGAGGGCAAGAGCACTGATAGATAGTAGACATTTTTTTAGCATAATAAACTTAGCTCCTTTTATCTTGTAATTATACGATATGGCGTTTTTTTTGTCGAGAGGAAAGCGGTGAAATTTCTCAGCTTGCGGTACTGTGGTGACTCGCTTCCTTCATCTCTTTTACCAGTGACGTCTTGAAAACTTGCTGTTATGACGGTATCTTGAAGCTCAACGTGAGGAATTGGTATGTTAGTGAGACGCGCTTGGCAGTCTACTTTTATTTATACTGCTTGATAAAAGAAAGGGGAGTGCAGGAAATATATGGCTAACGACACTGCGGCGAAGTAAGAATAAAATTGTATCTCACAAATGTCTAGCGCAATTGCCTGACCTATGCTACAATAGCCAGTGCACGTTGGTGCACAATCCGACACGCTGGAGGAGTACCCAAGTGGCTGAAGGGGACGGTTTGCTAAATCGTTAGTGTGGGGAGACCTGCAGCGGGAGTTCGAATCTCCCCTCCTCCGCCAGGATTGTTAGAGCTATTGGCTATCGGCTCGGTGTGTATGACGAAAACAACCGAGTGGTATATATAACTCAATAATGACAAGCTAAATGAGACGAATGCTGAGGTTGCTTAGCAATCTATAGTTTTAGCATAAAACCAGCGCAAAGGCTAGATGAATGAATCATTGTAGATATTACAATGATATTTTTATTTGTGTGGATCTTGGTGAAATAAGTGATGTATTCAATACATGCGAAGTATCAAATATGTCAAGAGCTCTATCTGGGGTATGATCTATGTATGTACGATACACGGGCAAGACTCACGAGAGGGGCGAAGTATGGGTGTCGGGTGGAGCTTTGGCCCGATAATCTCGCAGGTATGCAGGTTATGGTTAATTGACCAGCGCGGCCATTATGATAGAATAGTTTTTGTAACGTAAATCTAACGCCAACCGACAAGGGGAGGAAAGAGCAGTGAAGATTAGACGTCAAAAACGTGGGATCGTCATGCGCATCGCATCGGTTGTGGCTGTGAGTGGGCTCGCTATAGGCGGGCTTTTTTATGGCCTCAATTCGGCTACGTCAAGGACGCCGTCGGCCGCTTCCAGACTC
>CALHWA010000102.1 GCA_938036845.1 uncultured Candidatus Saccharibacteria bacterium
CAGATTTGTGGATAAGCGCCGGTGCGGCGGGGAATGCCGTGGGTAAAAGGGGTTGCGTGTGGGTGAGAGTGGGTATTATACTGGGAGTAGTGGAAGAAAGTGGGTAACCACGAGAAAAACAAACACCACTGCACAAAAACAAAATAATTCATCTGTAAGGATCGCCACACCCCATGGATTACTTCGAACGCAAGCTGGATGACAAGCGTCGGCTCACCATACCGACAGAGCTTCGGGCGGAGTTTGCCAGCGGCGTAGTCCTGACGCGCGGCTTTGGCAGCTACCTCCACCTGTATGCGCAGGATGTGTGGGACAGCCAAGTAGAGCCAGCGCTGACAGGCAGCATCCTGGATGAACATGTCGCCGACCTCAACGTCAAGTTCCGGCGCGGCAAGACGGCTGCCACCCTAGACCAAAAGCAGGGCAGGGTAACAGTAGAGCAGCATCTGCTGGATTATGCCGGGATCTCGCGCGAGGTTGTGGCGGTGCGCGCTGGCCAGTATTGGCGCCTCATGGCACCGGAGCAGGCCGAGTAGCGAGGCTGTTTTTGTGACGCTCTTTAACAAGCACGTGTAACTGATATCCTCGAGATCGACCATCTGGTAGTGAGCCATGTGGGCACCCGACCCACGTAAAACCTTGTCGGGCGCACCTTCCTCACAAACACCTCCCAAAAACTCCACCTCACATAATTGCTGCGGCAATTATACACATAAGTCTCTCAAACGATCTTTGGCGGGCTCTCTCGGCCCGGTACAAGCAAAGATCGTCAACAAAAACAAACACATTTTATGCGAAAACAAACAGGTTTCGCTACCAGGTGGGTGATCTCGAACCCGCATCGGACTATCTCGCAGTAGCCTGAGCGGAGACGTATCTTTTAGAATCAATAGCGTACATTGCTTTGGCGTATCGCCTACTGCATTCGGGAACTCTGTAAGGGTCGACACTCCCCGAGTATCGACCTCTTGCGTTGGGCTGAGAATCTGTTGGGACAACAACAGATTCTCACACTCCCTCAGCAGCAGGTCGATCCGCCAAAGCGAGAAGCCGTATGCTTTTGCATTGTAGACATGAGCATAATAATAGCATGCCACCAGGCAAGAATATTATTGCGCACTATGCTACCATAAGAAACGTATGAGTATCAAAGCACATCCACCACTTCATGTTCCGGTATTGCTGGAGGCAGTGTTGGCCCAGCTCCAGCCACGTCCAGGTGAGCGCTATCTCGACCTGACGGCGGGGTATGGCGGCCATGCCACAGCGATTCTCGAGCAGACCCAGACGTATACCACGGCGTGTTTGGTCGATCGCGACCAGTATGCTTTGTCGCAGCTTGGTAGCTTGGCAGGGCAGGGCGCACGGCTGATGCATTGTGATTTTTTGCAGGCAGCACAGCAGTTGGTTCGCGAGGGCGAGCAGTTTGATTTGCTGCTACTGGATTTGGGGGTGTCGTCACCGCAGCTCGATCGAGCTGACCGAGGGTTTTCCTTTACACACACTGGTCCGCTTGATATGCGGATGGATCAACGCCAGGCGATGACTGCTGAGCAGATTGTCAACCACATGGCAGAGGCAGAGCTCGCCCGACTGATCACCCGCTACGGCGAAGAACCGCCAGCGATAGCACGGCGCTATGCTGCTGCTATTTGCGCGGCACGGCCACTGTCGAGTACTGGAGAACTCGCGCGCGTCATCGAGCACGCTACTCGTGGCAAGCGGGGCAAAACCCATCCAGCCACGCGTACCTTTCAGGCAGTCCGCATCGCCGTCAATGATGAATTGACGCAGGTAGAGCAGACGCTCCAGCTGGTGCCAGCCTTGCTACGCACTGGTGGACGTGTGGGAGTGATTAGCTTCCATAGCCTCGAGGATCGGCTCGTCAAGCGCTTCTTCGCGGAGCAGCGCCAGGCAGGCTACGAGGCCGAGCTACGCATCCTCACCAAGAAACCAATCGCGGGCAGCCATGACGATGCTTACAATCCGCGTGCCCGCAGCAAAAATATAAAAAACAAAAAAAGGAGTAGGGACATGCCAGTTCGTATCCCCGTACAAAATCAATCAATCACGACAACCGTATTGGTCCGCCACGGCAAATAGCCCTTGGCTCAAGACCTCGCGTTGGGGCGGCGCGTTATCCGCCCCATCCTAGAAACGACCCCATACCAACGTTAAACACAAACACCACCACAATGACAACCTACACACGGACAATGCAATTTAATAGTCGACGCCAGAGCACCTGGAAGCGCAACCGTAACACCGTTGCTTTTGCTTCGGCTATCAAACTTGGGCCAATCACCCACACAGTGCTGATTGCCCTCCTTATCACCATTCTTGGCTTGATATATCTAGCGCAGGCGACACACACGGTCAGCTATGGCTACGAGGCCAGCAAGATTGACGACAAGATCTCCTCTCTCAGCGAGCAAAAGAAGGACCTGGAGGTCGATAACGCCCGTCTGACCGCCCTTAAGGAAGTGCAGGGTAGTAGTGTGGCCAAAACGATGACAACACCAGCCAATACAGCGTACGCCAGCGAGTAGCCCATGCTGCAGCGCCATCTTGCTACGCCACGCGCTCAGGCGCTCGCCGCTGTGCTCGGCGGGCTACTTGTGGTGTTTGTACTGCGCCTGGGGTATGTGCAGTTGCTGCAGCATGATTACTATGTATCGCAGGCCGATAGCGAGCAAGTCAAGCAATTTCGTCTGCGCGCCCAGCGCGGTGAGATATACACCATGGATGGTACTACTCCCGCCAAACTTGTCATGAATGAGACGGTCTATACCGTGTGGGCCGACCCGATGGCTGTGACAGACGTAGACAAGATTGTGACGGTCCTCAACCGGGTCGCTGGTGGTAATGTGCGTGAGAATTTTCGCCAATACATCACGCGTAAGCCAAGCCGTTACCAGGTGCTTGCCACCAAAGTGAGCCGTAAGCAGGCTGAGCTTATCAAGAAGGAGAATCTCGCTGGGGTGGGCTTTGATGCAATGAGCCAGCGCGTCTACCCAGAGGGGCAGCTGGCCAGCCAAGTGCTGGGCTTTGTTGACGCCGAGGGCAAGGGGAAGTACGGCTTCGAACAGGCCAATGATGCGAAACTGCGCGGCACGGATGGGGTGCTTAAGACGGTGACGGACATCCGCTCGGTACCGCTGACGATTGGCCGGACGAACATCAACCAGCCTGCCAAGAATGGAACTAACATGGTGCTGACGATCGATCGCAACATCCAGACGAGGGTCGAGCAAGCGCTCGTCGATGGAGCTAAGCGCAGTGGCGCGACTGACGTGAGTGCCGTCGTGATGAACCCACAAAATGGCCAGGTCTTGGCCATGGCCAACCTCCCGACCTACGATCCGTCCAACCTGAAGACGATCAAAAACGTCGCCGCACTCAACAACAACACCATCACCACACCATACGAGCCAGGCTCTGATATCAAGACATTTACAGTGGCAACGGGTATCGACAAAGGAGTCATCACGCCGCAAACCACCTACAACAACACCGACAGCATCAAGGTAGACGACATCACTATCGGCAATGCCAGCAAGGGTCAGACGGGCAACATTACCATGCAGCACGCCCTCAATTGGTCGCTCAACACTGGTATGGTCACGGTGGCGCAGCGCCTAGGCAATGGCAGCTATATCACTCGCCAGGCGCGCGACACAATGTATGATTACTTCCACAAGCGCTTTCGCCTTGGGCAGCTGACGGGAGTGGAACTGGCTGGTGAGGCTAAGGGTAATATCGTATCGCCCACCCAGCAGCAGGGCAATGCGGTGCGCTACTCTAATATGTCCTTTGGCCAGGGGATGGATGCGACGATGCTGCAGGTCTCGGCCGGCTTTAGCGCTATTATTAATGGTGGGACATACCACAGCCCCACCGTCATCGCAGGGACGATTGACGACAATGGCACCTTTGCCAAGGCGGCACGCAAGGCCTCGTATGCTCATGTTATCAAGCCGCAGTCATCTACCACTGTGCGCGAAATGGTACACCAAGCGCGCCAGGCCTTTTATGCGGGTGGTGACCGCGCGGGGTTCTACATTGGCGGCAAGACAGGTACATCGCAAACCATCAAGGATGGCAAGTATATTTCCAACCAAACCATCGGTACCTACCTCGGTTTTGGTGGGGAGGTTGGCAAAACGCCGGCGTATGTTATTATGGTGGAGGTTTCGGGCAAAGGGCTGAATATGCAGGGGGGTCAAGATGCTCACCCGATTTTCACGGATATATCTAATTGGTTGCTCGACTATATGAAGCTCGAGCCGAAAGGACACACACCATAATGAACCTCACCACACTCGTTCGCGAGCTCAACGCGACATTTCTTCTCAGCGTCGCGGCCTTTTTGCTGGCGATGGCCCTCACGCCGCTCTATACTTACTTTGCGTATCGTTATAAGTTCTGGAAAAAACAGCGGGCCGCGAGCACAACGGGCGAGGAGTTGACGGTCTTTACCAAGCTGCATGCCGATAAATTTACGCGCGATATCCCCACTATGGCAGGGATGGTTGGCATTGTGGCCATTGCTGTGGTGACGCTGGGGTTTAATCTCGACCGAGCCCAGACCTGGCTCCCACTGGCGGCATTGCTTGGTGGTGGGGCAGTGGGACTGCTGGACGATGTGATCAATATCAACAGTGATGGCTCGGGCTCGGCGGGTCTGCGCGCCTGGCTGAAGTTCTCAATGATCGCGGTGATGGCGGCGGTACTGGCCTGGTTTTTCTACGTTAAGCTGGGCTATACAACAGTGCATGTGCCGTATTTTGGCGACTGGCAGCTCGGTCCGTGGATTGTCCCACTCTTTATCTTTGCGGTGGTAGCAACTGGCAACGCGGTGAACATTAGCGATGGCCTGGATGGTTTGGCCGGTGGACTGCTGGCGGTGAGCTATTGCATCTTCGGGGTGATTGCCTTACTACAGGGGCATTTGCAACTGGCAGGCTTTTGCTTCACGGTAGTGGGAGTGCTGCTGAGCTACCTGTGGTTTAATATCTATCCAGCACGGTTCTTTATGGGCGATGTGGGGAGCTTTGCCTTTGGGACGAGCCTAGGCGTCGTGGCGATGCTGACGAATACGCTGTTTTTGCTGCCGGTCATTGGTGTGCTGTTTGTGGTAGAGGCGGGCTCGAGCCTTATTCAAATCCTCAGTAAGAAGTTCTTTCACCGCAAGGTGTTTATCTCGGCACCAATTCATCAGCACTTCCAAGCAGTCGGTTGGCCAGAGGTGAAGGTGACGATGCGTTTCTGGGTGATCTCTTGCGTGACGGGCTTTATTGGCCTGATGATGGCGCTGGGTGGGGGGCACATCTAGAATGGCTACTGCTCGCCGCACTCGTGCTGCTCACCGATCGGCTTCGGCTCGGTCAGCTCAGCCAGTGCGCCGCGAGCAACGTAATGCTACCTCCGCTCCATCTGTCGCTGTGCCGCGTTTGCACCGGCCGGACTATCAGATTATCCTCTGGGTGGGGCTGCTCATGCTGCTGGGTTTGGTGGTAATGTATGCCATTGGCCCGCAGCGTGCTAATGTACTCAACTCTGCGCACAACACCAACTACTACACTGATGGCTATTTTGCTATTAAGCAGACGGTGAGCTTGCTCCTGTCAATTAGCGCTTTTGTGGGGTTGTCGCTCGTACCCTTTACATGGTTGCGCCAGAAGGCGGGTACGCTGCTAGCGAGCGGTTTTGTGCTGTGTGCGCTGCTGTTTGTTCTTGGCAATATGCTGCATGTCTCGGCGATTGCTCAGTGTAGCCTTGGGGCGTGCCGCTGGTTCTCGCTGGGGCCACTGGGGAGCTTCCAGCCAGCCGAGATGCTGAAGTTTGGCATGCTTATCTATATGGCACTCTTCCTTGGCAAACGAATGCGTCAGGGGGTGATAAACGACCTCCACCAGACGATTATCCCCATGGTAATTATGATGTGTGCAGCGCTCTTTTTCGTGATATTTTTGCAAAAGGATATGGGCACAGGCCTGGCCCTCACTGCCATGGTGGCATGCATGGTAGTGATGAGTGGTATGAGCTGGCGCTGGCTGGCTTACCTAGCAGCGGGCTGCATGGCGTTGGTGCTACTGCTCATCGTCATTGCGCCGCACCGCATGGAGCGGGTGGCGACCTTCTTCCAGGGGGATGACCATGCCACTAGTAGTAATGATGATGGCTACCACATCAAGAATGCCAAGATTGCGCTGGGCACAGGCGGGCTATTTGGCCTGGGTATTGGCAACAGTATCCAAGCGACGGGCTACCTCCCTGAGGCGATTAACGATTCAGTCTTTGCTATTATTGGTGAAACGTTTGGCTTTGTGGGGGCGGTGGTCGTACTAGCACTGTTTGCAGCGCTGCTACTGCGCCTACTGAGGATTGCCGAGCGCTTGCCTGATACAACAATGCGCCTGGTGGTAGCTGGAGTCTTTGGCTGGCTGGGCGCACATGTTATGCTAAATGTAGCGTCGATGATTGGAGTCTTCCCACTGACGGGTATTACGCTGCCATTGCTGAGCTTTGGTGGCACCAGTATGGTATTTATTGCTGGTGCGCTTGGTCTGGCCTTCCAATTATCACGCCAGGCAGCTTACCAACCAATCAACGAAAAGGAGACCTCTCATGAAGCTACTGGCAGTCGGCGGTGGATCGGGCGGGCACGTTACGCCGGTCGTCGCCGTCATTAATGAAATCGCAGCCCTCCAGCCCGATGTGCAGGTGACCTTCGTCTGCGATAAGGCCTTCGCTAGCCAATCGCGCGGGCTTATGCAGCACGCTGCAGTGCCAGTGCGGGTGCGGACAATCGCTGCGGGCAAGTTCCGGCGCTACCAGCACCTCAGTGTGGTGCGCCAGTTGCTTATGCCAAGTATCGTCCTGGCTAATATACTAGATATCTTTAAGATCCTGGCTGGCGTATGTCAGAGTCTCTGGCTGGTGCTGCGCTGGCGGCCAGATGTGATCTTTGCCAAGGGGGGGTTTGTGTGCTTGCCGGTTGGTATTGCAGCACGCTGCCTGCGCGTGCCAGTAGTGATTCACGACTCCGATGCTCGCCCTGGCCTAACCAACCGTGTGATGGCACGTTGGGCAGCAGCGATTGCTACGGGCTGGCCACTCAAGCATTATCACTATCCAGCATCGCGTAGCCGCTATGTGGGGGTGCCGATTGGCGCTGATTTTCGTCCGCTCACTCCGGCTCAGCGGCAGCAGGCACGGCAGACCTTCTCGCTTGATCCATATAAGCCATTAGTTGTTGCCACCGGTGGTGGTCTTGGCTCGGCCATTATCAATCACGCGGTGCTGCGCGCTGCCGATAACTTGCTAGCTGCTGGCATGCAGGTTTATCTGGTGGCGGGCAAAGGCAATTACGATGCGGCCCAGGCCAAAGCGCCGCAGCACCCCGATTTTCACTGCGTACCCTTCGTTTTCGAGCATATGGCGCAATTGCTCGGCGCGGCCGATGTCGTAGTATCACGCGCTAGTGCCACCTTCACGCAGGAGCTCGCTGGCCTCGCGCAGGTAGCCATCTTGGTGCCGGCCCATCACCTGGGCGACCAACGCAAAAATGCTGCCATCTATGACGAGGCTAAGGCTGCTCTGGTTTTGCAAGACGACGCCTTAGAGCAGAGCGATGCCCTTGGTCAGGCTATTCTTACCCTCATGCGCGATCCTGCGCAGCGCCAGCGGCTTGCTCAGCGTCTCCACGCCTATGCACGTCCCCACGCTGCCCGCGATGTAGCGCAAATGGTAGTGAAGGTGGCTCAGCGTACTAGAAAAGGATAAAAGTGACCCGACTCTTCTTGTAGAAAAAGGGAAGAGTAAGAGTGTATCTAAGGTCTCATCATAAAGTACTAGTAAATAATGTAGCATGTTAATCCATGCTACATTTATTTCATTAAAAACACTGTGCCAAGATAAGACAAGCCTCGCTCGTAGCAGTAAAAGCTATTAACTCCCAAACTCAAATGGCCGATAGTGTGCATCGATTTCCTGCCGCTCTTTAGAGGGAGGTAGCTCGCTGATTGTAATGAGAGTGTCATAAAATTGGTGTAGTATCTCGCCAGACCGCTTGAAAGAGATTGGCATAGCGACAGTATTCCAGAGGTCTTCACACTCTTGTCGAAAGGCCCCATGAAAAACTTCGGTGCCAAGTGCTGCGATCAGACGAATCTCGTCTCTTGTGAGCTCTATTGTTGCTCCTTCTTTTGTTGCATGTACTGTCTTCATATGTCGATTTCCTCGCTTAACTATATAACTGTAGTGCTCCTAGTATGGGGTGGGGAGCAAGAAATGTCAAATTATAATGGGAAGGTGTTAATCAGGCAATTACCTAGTGTTGAAGGGGAGGGGGTAGTACCAAGAAGACGTCGTTTAATACCTAGATGCTTTTGCCAATAACCAACCATCTACGGTATAATGGCCTGTAGCATCATGGGCTTTCGCACAAAACAAACACCACCACCAGCGCGCCGCCGAGCTGCCAAAAACAAGAGGGAAGAGCAGCTCCAACGCACCGCCTACACCTACCGGCGCAACCGGACGCTGACCGGTAGCTTAGTCAGCCGCGTGCCGAGTGCGGGCGAGCCTAAGGCGCAGCTGCGGTCACCGCGTATGCATGCGCATGATTTGCGCCGGATGCGCCGCCGCGTGGCGCTGTCGCTTGGAGTGGTAGTGGGGTTGCTGGCTGCAGTGTGGTTTGCGCTTGACAACGTCATTGCTACGCCGATCGTTGCAGGCAATCTCACTAGCAACCATCAGCTCTACCAAGCCAAGATCAACGACTATCTCACTGCCCATCCGCTGGAGCGTTTTCGCTTTGCGCTCAATACTAGTCGGCTGGCAGCCTATCTCCAGACGCATGATTGCCCCGAGGTGGCCGCAGTGCTCCCAGCTACGCAGCAAGCTGGCTTGGGGCGTAGCACTATCACCCTCGCTATGCGCCAAGCAGCGGTGGTCTGGACGGTTAATCGCCAGCAACTCTTTGTTGATACTGAGGGCCACGCCTTCCGCCGTGCCTATGGGCCACGGCCAAGTATTGAAGTAGTGGACGACAGTGGTATTGGTACGCGTAATAACCAAGTCGTCGCGAGCAACCAATTCCTTGGCTTTATTGGTAAAGTCGTTGGTGCCGTCCGCCGCCACCAGCTTACCGTCCAAAAGATTACGCTGCCTGCTGGCACGACGCGTCAAATCTACGTTTGGTTTACAGGAGTGGAGTATCCTGTTAAGTTCTCGGTCGATCGCTCGGCTGGCCTGCAGAGCGAGGATGCCGCCCGGGCCATTCGCTATCTGGCGCAGCACCACATCACTCCCAAATATCTCGATGTCCGCGTCAGTGGCCGAGCGGCGTATCGGTAGGGAAACTGTTGATAACACAAGTGCTAGCCTTGTAAATAGTGTGGGTATTGAGATATCCGCTTTTTCTTTATGAGGTCCTTCATCTATCATTGACGAGGCGAAAATCGATTGCTGTGAGTAACGCCCAGAGGATGATTAGTTTTGACGTAAGAGTCTGGTATCCTGACATTCACGAGAGGTATTAAGCTATAAACCTTTCTGAGAATGGAGCGGCGTAAGAGAAATTAATGTGAGAAGTTATTGAGGTTATAAAGCCTCGGTTTCGTAGCTAACGGCAATATATCCAGTAAAGGGCAGGGGAGCTTACTCTGTAAAATAAGAACAAATTTACAACATTTTATATAACAAAGCAGGAAAAGTGCAAATACTATATCTATACTATAAAAACCAAAAAATGCAAAAAAGATTAGGGGAGATGTTTTTTGCGAAAAAGTCAAATCATGATATCGTATAGTTTTTAATCTCGGTCACCCCAAGCAGGGTAGAAAACATAGCAAAAATACTAAGCAAACAAAATGTCAAACAACGCAACCATGGCTCAGAACCTGTGGGGCTCGGGTTAGTGCTGGTATGACGCCAGGCAAACACGAGACCAGAGCGCGTATGCCTAGATCTGCAGCCGCGCTCATTTGTTTGATATCGAGCCATTGCACAGACAAGTTGCAAACCTTGCGCGGCAATCAGACACACTCACACGAACAAATGTACATAACTGTGTACACACGAATGTTCATGAACATATACGCAGTGTGTTCCCTCCAATAGAACAAGCGTCTGCTTTTATCTTTTGCAGGACGTATAAGTGCCCGCAGCTCTATCCTTACTCTCTCCATTGGATGGCGCAGATATCTTAAGTGAACCTGCTGAACGAGAAGCAAGATCGATCAATAATCGAAGATCTATATACCGGATATATGCGTCTTATGCTCATAAAGCCCATAACCGCCAAACCCAGCTCAATTTGGGCTGTATCTGGGGTCAAATCAATATATGCATCGTAAAAGGATTATTGTGCGAAGTTATATTACACTCCTAAAGATGATTAATGATACATCTTTTGCATCTACCCCACTGCTGCGTGGGTGTGAATTATTATGCACGCAT
>CALHWA010000103.1 GCA_938036845.1 uncultured Candidatus Saccharibacteria bacterium
CATGGACGCTGCGCACAAGCAGATCCTTGGGTCGACCGCGAGCCTCGTGCCATTTATCGAGAAGAACCGTATTGACCGCAGTTTGACGGGTTCCAACATGCAGCGCCAGGCAGTGCCGCTCTTGCAACCAGAGTCGCCAACGGTTGGCACTGGCATTGAGCACGAGGTGGCGCGCAACTCTAGCCAGCTCATTACAGCTGAGGCTGACGGGGAAGTGATTCGAGCTGATGGCGAAGCAGTCGAGGTGCGCTATGCGGATGGCGTCAAGCGCTACGACTTGATTCACTTTGCCAAGAGCAATGACGATCGTTGTATCAACCAAAAAGTCCGGGTTAGCCGTGGCCAAACCGTTGCGAAGGGTGACACTCTCATCGAGGGTGCGTCCATTGCCGATGGTGAGCTCGCTCTTGGTAAGGACTTGCTGGTCGCCTTTATGCCATGGGGTGGCTATAACATGGACGACGCGGTGATTTTGAGCCGTCGCTTGGTAGAAGATGACACCCTTACCAGCATCAACATCAAGGACTATACCGTCGAGGTACGCGAGACAAAGCTTGGTCCAGAGATCGTGACACGCGATATTCCCAATGTGAGTGAGGACAGCCTTCGCCACTTGGATGAGAGCGGTATTGTGCAGATTGGCTCTGAGGTCAAAGCGGGTGATGTCTTGGTTGGAAAGATTACGCCAAAGGGTGAGCAAGAGCTCAGCAGTGAGGAGCGTTTGCTGCGTGCAATCTTTGGTGAAAAGGCCAAGGATGTGCGCGACACCAGCCAGCGCATGAACAATGCTGGTGGCGGTAAAGTTGTTGGCGTCAAGGTATTTAGCCGCGAGAATGGCCATGAGCTCAAGACGGGCGTATTGATGCAGATTCAGATCTTTGTTGCTCAATTGCGCAAGATTGGCGTGGGTGATAAAATTGCTGGTCGCCACGGCAACAAGGGTGTATGCGCCCGCGTTATGGCGGTAGAGGATATGCCATACCTGGCCGACGGCACCCCTGTTGATGTGATCCTTAACCCACTCGGTGTGCCAAGCCGTATGAACCTTGGCCAGCTCTTTGAGACGCACCTTGGCATGGCTGCACGGGCGCTCGGCTACAAGGTTGCCACGCCACCATTCAATGGTGTGCCAGCCGATACCATCAAGGATGAGCTTGAAAAGGCTGGTATTGCGCGCGACGGCAAGAGCCAACTCTACGATGGTCTGAGCGGCGAGCCATTTGAGGAGCGTACAACAGTCGGCGTGATGCATATGATCAAACTCCACCACATGGTGAGCGACAAGATCCACGCCCGCAGCACCGGCCCATACACCATGGTGACGCAGCAGCCACTCGGTGGTAAGGCTCAAAATGGTGGTCAGCGTCTCGGAGAGATGGAGGTCTGGGCACTCGAAGCTTACGGTGCGGCAACTACTCTACAGGAGATGCTGACAATTAAATCAGACGACGTCTATGGCCGGGCCAAAGCCTACGAGGCAATCATCAAAGATGAGCCAATTGCCGGGCCAAAGCTGCCCGAGAGCTTCAATGTGCTTGTTAAGGAGCTGCAAGGCTTGGGCTTGCGTGTTGACCTGCTGGATGAGTCTGACGAGTCGGTCGATGCCGAGCATGTCATTGCTGCTGCGGGCCCTGCCGACAAAACCGTCCCATCTGACGAGAGCGATGACGAAGCAACCTATCTTGATGAATCCGACGGCATTGGCACGATCGCTGACGACAGCGGCATGTCCGTCCAAGATATTGACACAGTAGAAAACCTAAGCGAGGAGGAAGCCTAAGATGTCCCACGTGGTAACAGATCACGATATCGCCAATTTTGATGCGGTACGCTTGGCCGTCGCCAGCCCCGAGGATATCCTCAAGTGGAGCTACGGCGAAGTCACCAAGCCGGAGACGATTAACTATCGAACCCAGAAGCCTGAGCGCGATGGCCTGTTTTGTGAGCGTATTTTTGGCCCAGTCAAAGATATCAACCCACACGACAGCAAGCTCAAGGGTGTGCGCAGCCGCGAAGCTGCAGTAGATAAGAATGGCGAGCTTGTCACTAAGTCGATCGTGCGTCGCGAGCGGATGGGGCACATTAGCCTAGCAACCCCCGTTGCACACATTTGGTTTATGCGTGGCACACCCAGTGCGATGAGCCTTTTGCTGGGCATTACGGTACGTAATCTCGAGAAGATCGCGTACTTTGCTACCTATGTCATCCTCGACGTTGACGCCGAGACACGCGACGCTTATTTGGCTGACCTTGAGGCTGAGACTGAGGCGGCACGGGCTGCCATTAAGATTCGCTTCCAGCGTGAAGCTGAAGCTGATGGGGCAGACGTGAAGGCTCTTGCCGAGCAGCAAACACGCGAGTACGAAGAGCTTGAGGCAACCTACAGCCAAAAGAAAGCTCAGCTCGAGAGCCTACAAAAGCGCGCCCTCCTAAGTGATACCGACTACCGTAATCTCCCAGAAGAGTATGAGGAGCTCGTAAAGGTTGGTATGGGTGGTGATGCACTCAAGGCGCTGCTTGATGATATCGACCTCGACGCACTCATCGCCGATCTGCAAGAAGAAGCCGGAGGGGCGCGTGGTCAACGCGAGAAGAAGCTACTGAAGCGCCTTAAGGTGCTGGAGGGTATGCAAGCGGCGGGCATTAAGCCATCAAGCCTGTGTATGACGGTTTTGCCAGTTATTCCACCAGACCTGCGGCCAATGGTAGCCCTGAGTGGTGGACGCTTTGCGACGAGTGACCTCAACGACCTCTACCGCCGCGTCATCAACCGTAATAACCGTCTCAAGAAGCTCATCGAGCTCAACGCACCAGAGGTAATTCAGCGTAACGAGAAGCGTATGCTGCAAGAAGCGGTCGATAGCCTGATTGACAACTCGGCTGCTCGTGGTGGCCGTGCTGTCAATGCAACTGGTGGACGCCGTCGCCTTAAGAGCATTAGCGATATGCTTAAGGGTAAGCAAGGGCGCTTCCGCCAGAACTTGCTGGGTAAGCGTGTTGACTACTCGGGTCGCTCGGTCATTGTGGTGGGCCCGAAGCTCAAGATCCACCAGTGTGGCCTGCCAAAGCAGATGGCAATTGAGCTCTTCAAGCCATTTGTCATCAGCTGGCTCATTAAGGGCGATTATGCGCACAATATCCGTAGTGCAACGCGCCTAATTGAGGCAGGTGAAGCGGTTGTGTGGGATGCATTGGATGAGGTAATTAAGGGCAAGTACGTCCTGCTTAACCGTGCGCCATCACTGCACCGTTTGAGTATCCAAGCCTTCCAGCCAAAGTTGGTTGAGGGTAAGGCGATCCAGCTTCACCCACTCGTCGCTAACGGCTTTAATGCTGATTACGATGGCGACCAGATGGCTGTTCACTTGCCGCTCAGTGCCGAGGCACAGGCCGAAGCACGCGAGCTAATGAGTGCCGTCAATAACCTGCTTAAGCCTGCCGATGGCAGTCCAGTCCTCAGTATTGACCAGGACGTGGTGCTCGGTAACTACTACCTCACATACGAAAAACCCTCGGCTCAGACTGACACTGTTGCCGTCTTTGCCGACAGCCGGGCTGCTGAGCTAGCCTACGACATGGGCAAGCTCCACCTGCAAAGTCCGATCCGTATTCGGGCTAAGGGTGAGATCCGGACAACCACCCTGGGGCGTGTCTTCTTTAACGAGATCCTGCCAGAGGACTTTCCTTACAATAACAATGTCCAGACCAAGAAAGAGCTTAAGCGAGTGCTTGGTCAGATTTTCGAGCGTTATGGCGCTGCTGAGACTGCTATCACTGCTGACCGCATGAAGGGCTTGGCCTTCCGCTTTGCCACCACTGCTGCGGTATCGACTGGTATGGAAGACTATCTCAGCTTCGACGAAATTGCTGACTTCGTGGCTGAGGGTGATGCACGTTCTGCTGCGATCTCGGAGCAGCTCGATCAAGGGCTCATTACCGAGGATGAGCGCTACACATTGACCGTCAACAACTGGCGCACCGTCGACCGCAAGGTAGAGGACTTCTTGCGCAGCCAATTGGCCCACATGGACACCTCTGTCGCAACGATGGTGAACTCTGGTGCTCGTGGTAGCGTCAACAACATTAAGCTAGCCAGTGCGATGATCGGTATCCAGGTGGATGCCGCTAACCGCGAGATTGAGCTGCCAGTGCGTAGCAACTTCAAGCGAGGGTTGTCGAGCCTGGAGGCCTTCGTGGCAACGCGTGGTGCTCGCAAGGGGCTTATCGATACCGCCCTCAAGACGGCCGACTCTGGCTATCTCACGCGTCGTTTGGTCGATGTCTCGCAGGATGTCTTTACCGTTGAGGATGAAGAGGGTGACGATGACGGCTTCACTATCTACCGCAATGAGTCTGAAGAGACAATGATCGAGTTTGGTAACCGCTTGTTTGGCCGCTACACCGCCGAGGCAGTGCCAGGCCACCTCGACCGCGACCAGCTTATTACACGTGAGATTGCCAACGCTATCGAGGCAGATCAGTCGATCGATCAAGTACGTATCCAGTCTGTCCTCTCTACCAAGAACTTGCACGGTATTCCACGCAAGAGTTACGGGATCGACATGGCAACTGGCCAACTCGTCGATGGTTCGCAGCCAGTTGGTGTCATTGCTGCTCAGTCGGTCGGTGAGCCAGGTACACAGCTGACGCTTAATACTTTCCATAGCTCTGGTGTTGGCGGGTCGGACATCACTCAGGGTCTGCCGCGTGTCGAGGAGCTCTTTGAGGCGCGCAACCCGAAGGGTCAGGCCTACGTCACAGAAGTCGCTGGTTTGGTCGATATCTGGGAAGATGGCAAGAAGTACGTTGTACAGGTCACGCCACAGGCGGGTAAGGTAGAGCGCATGCCGCTCGATGGCCGCATGGTGATGGTACAATCGGGTAGTAAGGTGAAGGTTGGCGACGTCATCGCATCATTCGACGATGGCACGCAGCCACTTACTGCACCGTTTGATGGAGTGGTTGAGTCCACCGGTGATTCGCTTGTCCTCACGGGCAACGCGACAGCACCAGTCCGCTACGAGATTCCTGGCACGATGTACCTCGTTGTCAAACCAGGCGATATGGTCGAGCCAGGCGATCGCCTGACACTTGGTTCGCTCAACCTGCACGACCTCATGCGCCTCAAGGGCACAGAGGCAACCCAGCGCTACATCATCAACGAAGTGCTCCGCATCTATGCTGCGCAGGGCCAGGATGTGGCCGGCAAGCACCTTGAGATCATCGTCCGGCAGATGTTCAGCCGGGTGCAGATCGATGATCCAGGCGACAGCACCTTCGTCATGGGTGACATCATCTCCAAGGCATCAGTGGTTGATGCCAACAAGGAGCTCGTTGCTCAGGGCAAGACGCCAGCCCAGTATGCACAGCTGCTGCTTGGTATCACCAAGGTGAGTATCTGGAGTGATAGCTGGCTGTCTGCTGCGTCGTTCCAAGACACGACTCGCGTGCTGATCAACGCTGCCACCAGTGGTCGCGCTGACCACCTCAAGGGTCTTAAGGAGAACGTCATCATCGGCAACAAAGTGCCGGTTGGTACGGGTGCACACCCACTGCCACTCGAAGAGAATGACTCTCCGGAGGATGAGTTTGTCGCCGAGGCCCAGGCCGAAGAGGCTGAGCCGGAAGTGACAATTGCTACTGATGAGCTGTAAGCAATAGCTAGCCTATAGCAGAAGAGCCTCACTTGAGAGAGTGAGGCTCTTGTTTTATAGACGGTCTTAAGACTATTCGACAATTATTGTAAATATGTGATATAACAGATGTAGTATGTATGAACGTTTTTCTCAACAATCAGTTCAGTCCGGTTCAGCTGACGAGAAAGTGAGCCAACAAGATAAAGAAGTAGCTGCTGCTACAGTATAGAGTACAGGCGAAGCCGCCCCTACTGGGCGGATGCAACGGATACGAGATCGCTTATCGAAGATAGCGACACGAATTGACGAGCATTTCACGTATGGCTACGATCTGTATTATCCACACATCAGCAAAGAAGAAGCGCTCGTGATGCCTGAAGATGAGCTGGTAGAGTCAACGAAAATAATTCTTGGCAGAGAGTTTGCTCCACGACCGAAAAGTTATGTCAATTGGCGAGTTATTGAAGGACCAGTGAGCCTTCATGTTGTGGATCAGCGTCGTCCAAAACCTAGGACAAAACAGCACTGGTGGCAGATATTGTAATTAGCAATGCAAAAAATAAACAAAAACTCGTCAGGATAACGACGAATTTTTGTTGGTTTTTGATATTAATCTAAACTGGCTTGTAACTTCTCAAGATACGATATAGGCCAATTTGAACTGCCCATAGGATGCCTTTGTCGTTGAACCGAAAGACAATGAACTTGTCTGCATCCAGTCTATATCGCAGATTCTTTCTCCCCCACAGTCCTCCCTCAAACTCTGGTTCTCCGAATGTGTTAATGACTTCCTGTATCGATGCTGTGTTTGATATTGATGTTAGTAGTTTGTAAGAGAGTGGAATATAGGGCTCCTCATAAAGACTGTCATCCTGTAGGTAAATAGAAAGAACGACGAGGATATCGTTACGCCACTGCAGTTCGAGGCCTGCGCTATAATACGACCAGTACGATTCGGTCGAACCAGCACCGAGGAAGCTTTCGTCGGTATCTTCAATTAAT
>CALHWA010000104.1 GCA_938036845.1 uncultured Candidatus Saccharibacteria bacterium
CTTGAGCCTCACGCAGTGCTGCATCAAGTGGTGTTTCGCCAAGGCTCACGTGCCCTGCTGCCGAAATATCCCAATAGCCTGGCCAGTTTTTGACCTGGTCAGACCGGCGCTGGAGCAATATGTCACATCCACCATCGCTACTACGCCGCCACAGCCAAATATGTGCTGCCGCAACAATAGTATCCTTGGTTATGTCTTTGCGGGCACAGCCTTCACCCTGTTTTGGCGCTCCATTTGGGTGATAACTCTGCCATAGATCATTATGCATCACTTACTCCTGTGTATTGTTCTTTATATCAGTTGCTGCTTTTCTCAAGTGCTGCGCTAGGTGAGTCAGCTCAGCCGTCAATTTACGCCGACTTACGCCTTTGCTGAGCTGACAATTTTCCACCCACCACCGCGCAAACGCTTCGTCATTAACATATGCTTTCTGCTGGAGCTTACTCAGCACTCGCGACGCCACCCGCTCTGAATAGACCACAGGATTATTCATACCAGTTTGCCTCTTACGAAGCGCTGGCTGGGTTTTTCGCCATAGATAATCCCTGACTTCCTTAACTGAATGTGGTCGCTGCAAGCAATATTCAAGTGCTCGCATATACAGCTTGCCAAATTGGCTCTCTTCTTGCAGCTCCTCCAACTCCCCATCACTCAATTCACGGCCGACCTTAAGATTTAAGTCAGTCACCTGAGCGATGTCCAAACTGAAGCTGTATACGCCATCAATACTGACATTCACCCGATTATTATTACGTGCTTGGAGGGAAATATCAGTGATTTTCATAAAAATATTATAACGCGAAAACAGTGAGCTCGCTACTGGCAGAGGCTACTCGACTACCTCGACCACCTTGCCATGCACGCCGTTGTAGCAAGCAGCAGCACGCGGCTCGGTGATGACCGGTAGTTTCCCTGGAATAGCGCTCGTATTAACGTCGTCCAGCGTACCGGCCTCGACGCAACCAAGCGTGATGTGCGGGCGGAAGCCATCGACATCCAGCCCCGGATGAATACCATCCAGTGCCGCGAGTAATTGCTGGCGCGCCTCAACCATCCAGGCAGTTTTCTGCGTGCGCAGCTCCACCCAAACACAGTTGCCTGCTTTATCTGGCAGGAAATTAACTCCATCAAGCACCAACTTATCGAGGACGGGTAGCGCCGCAGCGGCTGCTTTGAGACGTGGCATATCCCGCTCAGTCACGTTAATCAATGTCACGTGTGGGATAAACTCACCAAAGTCAAGGTTCATTGTTTCTGACAACTCGCGAAGATACGCGTTTTGCTCATCATCAAAGACCAGACTGACTGACGCCATATGTTTTTCGACTGGATATACAGCATCTGCTGCGCGCATTAGTTTTCTCCTTCTTTCACTTTGTCGCGAACCTTCTGATCAATTTCCGTCAGGACCTCAGGATGTTCTTTCAGGTACAACTTAGTTTTATCACGGCCTTGACCAATAGTTTCACCGTTATATTTGTAAAAGGCGCCAGATTTTTCGACAATGCCGTGCGTAGCTGCCAAATCCAGAATGTCGCCAGTCTTAGAAATGCCTTCATTATACATAATGTCGAACTCAGCGATGCGGAACGGCGGCGCGATCTTGTTCTTCACTACCTTTACCTTCGTGCGGTTACCGCGAATGTCATCACCCACTTTGATCTGCCCAATTCGGCGGATATCCACCCGCTGCGAGGCATAGAACTTGAGCGCATTACCACCTGTTGTCGTCTCAGGATTGCCAAACATCACACCAATCTTCATACGGATCTGGTTGATGAAAATGACGGTTGCTTTGCTCTTGTTGATAATCCCGGTGAGCTTGCGCAGTGCCTGGCTCATCAGGCGAGCCTGGAGACCCATATGCGAATCACCCATGTCGCCGTCAATTTCGGCTTGGGGTGTCAATGCTGCCACCGAGTCTACGACAATAAGGTCAACAGCGTTCGACCGCACCAGCGTCTCCGTAATCTCCAACGCTTGCTCACCATTATCTGGCTGCGACACCAAAAGGTTGTCTGTATCGACGCCAAGCTTCTTGGCATAGCTCGGGTCGAGCGCATGCTCAGCATCAACAAAGGCCGCCGTGCCACCCTGTTTCTGAATCTCCGCAATAGCATGCAGTGTCAGCGTCGTCTTACCGCTACTCTCTGGCCCATAAATCTCGATGATGCGCCCCTTGGGGTAGCCACCGCCCAGCGCAAGATCGAGGCTCAGCGAGCCAGACGGAATCACCGCTACATCTGCCTGGTGGAATTCGCCAAGCTTCATAATGGCGCCATCGCCAAATTGTTTTGTAATCTGATCCATTGCGAGGCCAAGCGCTTTGAGCTTG
>CALHWA010000105.1 GCA_938036845.1 uncultured Candidatus Saccharibacteria bacterium
AGTTATCATAAAGAGCCTTACGC
The DNA here is from genome assembly GCA_938036845.1 of uncultured Candidatus Saccharibacteria bacterium. Classification (GTDB taxonomy): domain Bacteria; phylum Patescibacteriota; class Saccharimonadia; order Saccharimonadales; family Saccharimonadaceae; genus Saccharimonas. The sequence continues at coordinate 24 of CALHWA010000105.1, forward strand.
AGCCTTGTCTAAGGAGTCTCGGTGCGTCGGGTTACAGATTCACCTCATCCCAAGAGCGGCCGCAAATACTTCCCCGTAAACGATGCTGGGTTATGCGCGACTTCCTCAGGTGTACCACTGGCGATGACGGTACCGCCGCCCTGCCCGCCTTCGGGGCCCATGTCGATGATATGGTCAGCGCATTTGATAACCTCAAGATTATGCTCAATGATAACCATACTGTTGCCGCCCGCTACGAGGCGTTGGAGAATTTCGAGTAGCTTCTTGACGTCAGCGGTATGCAGGCCAGTAGTCGGCTCATCGAGAATATAGAGCGTCTTGCCAGTCGTGCGCCGGCTTAGCTCGGTGGCAAGTTTGATACGCTGCGCCTCCCCCCCACTAAAGGTCGTGGCGGGCTGGCCGAGCTTAATATAGCCAAGGCCCACTTCGTTGATCGTCGTCAACTTGCGAGCAATTGCAGGAATGTTAGCGAAGAACTCACAGGCTTGCTCGACCGTCATATCCAGGACATCGCTAATCGTCTTACCTTTGTAGGTGATCTCAAGCGCCTCACGATTATAGCGTTTACCATGGCACTCAGGGCATTGGATGTAGACATCGGGTAAGAAGTGCATCTCTATCTTAATAACGCCATCGCCCTGACAGTGCTCGCAGCGCCCACCCTTAACGTTGAAGCTAAAACGCCCTGGCTTGTAGCCGCGAATATTCGCCTCGGGCGTGCCCGCAAAAAGCTCGCGAATCTGCGTAAAGACACCGGTATAGGTGGCAGGGTTGGAGCGCGGGGTGCGACCAATTGCCGACTGGTCTATGACAATTGCTTTATCAAGCTGCTCGACTCCATCGATTGTATCATGTGCACCTGGTACTGCTTGGGCGCGATGCAAACGGGCAGTGAGCTCGCTCGCGAGAATGCTATTGACGAGCGTCGACTTGCCACTGCCACTCACCCCTGTCACCAGCGTAAGGACGCCAAGCGGGATGGTGACGTCGATATTCTTGAGATTATTCTCGCGTGCTCCGCGGATTGTCAGCGCACGGCCTTGCTCAATCGGGCGGCGCTGGGCTGGCACCGGTATCTTCTCCGCACCAGACAAGTACCGACCGGTAATGCTCTGCGGCATGCATGCTACCTCTGCTGGCGTGCCACATGCCACGATCTCCCCACCATGCACGCCAGCACCTGGCCCAACATCCACTAGGTAATCAGCTGCCGCAATCGTATCTTCGTCGTGCTCTACCACAAGCACGGTATTGCCTAGGTCGCGTAGATTCTTGAGCGTCTGGATGAGGCGATCGTTGTCACGCTGGTGTAGGCCAATCGATGGCTCATCCAGCACATACAACACCCCCTGCAGGCCACTACCAATCTGCGTCGCGAGGCGGATGCGCTGCGCCTCACCACCACTGAGTGTGTTGGCTGCTCGCCCTAGCTCGAGGTAATTGAGCCCGACATTGTTCATAAAGCCCAGCCGTGCCATAATTTCTTTGACAACAAGCTTAATGATGTGCTGCTGTTCTGCACTAAACTCCAGCTGGCCTATCATATCCAGCGCATTGGCGACGTCCAGATTGCAGATATCCATAATGGAGAGGCCATTGACCGTCACTGCAAGCACCACTGGTTTGAGCCGCGCACCCTTGCAGGTCGTACACTTACGCTCCCGCATGAAGCGCTCGATATCTTTGCGCATAAACTCACTATCGGTCTCGCGATGGCGACGCTCGAGGTTAGGGATGACCCCCTCGTACGTTGAGTCGTAATAGCGATTACCGCTGAGGTGAATACGGTATTTTTGCTTACCTGTGCCATACAGCACCTTCTGCACAACATCATCACTCAACTCCTTGACAGGCACGTGCAAGCTAAAGCCATGCTCGTCAGCTACCGCGGCGAGGCGCTTCATGTACCACGCTTCGGCATTAAAGCGGTTAAAGGGACGGATCGCTCCCTCGGCAATCGTCAGATTGGGGTTAAGGATGAGCTCCGGGTCAACCTCCAGGCGTGTGCCCAGGCCTGTGCAAACCGGACACGCCCCCTGCGGCGCGTTGAAACTAAAGAGCCGCGGCTCAAGCTCGGGGATATCCTCGCCTGGGTGATCCATACAGGCATAGCGCTGACTATACGTCGTGATCTCGCCACTCGTGGCATCCAGCACCTGCACAACCCCACTGGCGAGCTCCAGCGCTTGCTCAACCGACTGCGAGATGCGGCTCACCATCGTTGGCGCCATCACAACACGATCGACCACCAGCTCAATATCATGCTTATAGCTCTTCTGTAGTTCCGGGAACTCATCGAGCGCATATACTACGCCATCTACCCGAGCTCGCGCAAAGCCACTGCGCATGTACTGCTCGGGGATGTGGGCAAACTCCCCTTTCTTTTGGCTCACGATCGGTGCCAGTAACATGAGCTTGCTCCCCTCAGGAAGTTTCATAATTTCGTCGATAATAGACTGAGCTGTCCGGCGCTGGACAGGCTTGCCACAGCGCGTGCCATCGGGCATAAGAGCTGGGCAATGCGGCACCCCTACCCGAGCAAAGAGCAGGCGCAAATAATCGTAGATCTCCGTCACTGTAGCGACAGTGGAGCGCGGGTTGCGGCTCGTCGACTTTTGGTCGATGCTGATACTGGGGCTCAGGCCATCAATGGAGTCAACGTCGGGCTTATCCATAATGCCAAGGAACTGCCGTGCATAGCTGCTTAAACTCTCCACATAGCGGCGCTGTCCTTCAGCGTAGATCGTGTCAAAGACGAGGCTCGACTTACCACTACCACTCAGGCCCGTCACCACCACAAACTGATCGCGCGGAATGGTCACACTGACATCTTTGAGGTTATTCTGGCGCGCCCCAACAATCCGTATCTGCTCCGACATATCGTCTTATTGTAGCATGTATACTGGCGAGATACTAGATTTGTGCAAGAGGCCAACTGAGCCTCCCCGCATCTTTTAGGGTGCTACACTCGCGATGTAAGCCGCTCCTTCTTTGGTCGGCTTGCCGCAACATAGGAGACGAGGCCACACCAATACAATGGCATAATACTATAGATAATCCATGCCTCAGACGCTTTACCAAAGAGCTGCAGCGCAAGGGCCGACTCTGAGGCAGCAAGTATTGTCCCATTACAACTACCCACGCTCCACCGTAGCCGATAGTCTGTCAGAGCTGCCGCTGTCCCGCTCGTCATCAGTATCATAAGTACAGCAGCATACACTTTTATTGCTCCAGCAAGGAGCGGGCTTCCTACACGCGGCAACACATTGTACAGTGTCGAATATACCATTATTGCATTACCCATGAAGGCAGCTAGCAGCAATCCCCAATTTATGCGGCTGGCAGCTCCCTTCGCAAGAGCAAAGATGAGGCGCCACAAATTTATAACACAGAGCACCAGATACGCCAGCAAAGACACCCCCAGCCCAACGATGAGATGCGAGAAGGGCAAGAATGCCACCAGCGAGTCAGCCACAGCAAACAGCACAAGTGCTATGAGAAGGAGCCACGTCGTTGGCTGATGCCGATCGCTATAGCGCCAAACTGCAAGAAAAATCATCGTCGTCGTGAGTGGGCCCATTGCTTTTTGCAGCCACCACCACTGGTCTGCCGGAGCAAACTGCAGCAGCTGCCACACCACCGCGCAGAGTAGTACTGGCCAGAGAACTCTCAAGAGTCTCGTTAGTTTCATCGTTAGATTCATAGAAAATATAGTAGCCCATCCTACATACAGATTGCAAGGCAACCAGTGTATTATCCAGAGCCAGATGTTTCTCACTCAAATTTATCGAGCGAAATACCGCGCAATAGCCTCTTCCGCCTCCGCCCAGGTGCGGCACTCAATAGCGCGCGGATCGTCGATCGTAGCGCCTGGGTGCCATGGCCGTTCGCCAAATAAAATTGCCAAGCCAAGCGGCGCATCATCTCCTTCAAGGCCACGCTCGAGGTGATATGGCGAATCATCAATTGCAACCTCCATATTATGCTGCCGGTATGTTTCTGTCTTTGAGTTGGCCATTATCTTGATGCCATCCTCGGTTTCGACTGGCCGCCGCGTCAAAATAACCTGCTCGAAGACACCAGGCAAATACTTTTCGATACTCCGATTTGTCACATCTACCAGGCCATAGTGACGAGCCGAGACTGCATAGAGTCGATACTTGGCTGCCAGTCTTCGCAACGCCTCAATCGTCTCTCTGTCTGGGACTTGCATCTCCTCAAACCAACCAGGCTTCGCCATGCCTGGTGTCGTCCCCAATTGCAGCCCATTAAATCGCTCCTGCACCTCCTCAGGTGTTGGACCCCACGTCGTCTGTGGTATGTCAGGTCGAAAGTTGGTACCGTAATGCTCGTTATATGCCGCTACTAGCCCTTCAGCACAAGGGAAAACAACGTCATCAAGATCAACGGCAATAGCAGGTCTGTTGCTTTTTACGTACTCCATACATACTCCTTTATCATTCACCGGTTACAGCAGTTCAGGTCGTTCCTGCTGGGCGTAGTGCCGCAATGAGCTGATATAATGCACCGCCGCCGCAAAGGGATAGTCGGTTTGTGGCGTAATGGGCTGCTGCATCAGGTCATCTGGTGTGAGCCATTGGTAGCTACTGTGCTCCCAGCTGAGGGTAATTTCTGGCGCATCGCCATCAACCAGTGCCGCATAGCACATATAGCTCAGCCGCTGGCCATCAGGGTGTGGCAGTACGTGCTCGAAGGCCACGCTCAACTGGCTCGGCGCAAAGCTAAGGCCAGTCTCTTCTTCTATTTCCCGCCGCGCCGCCTCTAGTGGTGTCTCGCCAGGCTCGACTATGCCACCAGGCAGGTCGGCACCATGCGGAAAGAGCGGATGCGTACTACTGCGCTCAAGGACGAGAATTTTGCCAGTCGCATCAACAATGAGTGCTTTGGCTAAGAAATGGGGGTGGTCATTATCTGGTTGGATTGCCCGAGTAAAATATATGTTTGCCATGGCGTCTATTATACACAAAAGAATGGAAACTGATTGCTGCTATATCCTTTTAATCTCACTCAGAAGGGTTAAGTCGCTGAAACATCAATGTCTTATATTACTCTTATGAGTATACGCACTTGACGCTAAAAGGCAGTGTTGAGCAAATCAGGTGCACCCATCAGAACTCGTCAATTAGCACTCTTGCACCGAGAGTGCTAATTTGTTACTATACCAATAGGCTACGCGGCTGATACCCAGCGCGATCGGCCACCCGTTTTTAAGTAACTCACCGGGCGTCCTGTTGCCCGCACTATATAACTACAAGGAGGGATATATGCCACCAACCATGAACCAACAAGATAACCAAAAACCACTCGAGCAGTTCGGCACCGACCTCACCGCTCTGGCGCGTGAGGGCAAGCTCGACCCAGTGATCGGCCGAGACGAAGAGATTCGCCGCACTATGCAGATCCTCAGCCGACGCACCAAGAATAACCCAGTACTGATCGGTGAGCCGGGCGTTGGCAAAACCGCCATCGTCGAGGCGCTCGCACAGCGCATCGTCAAGGGCAACGTACCGGCGTCGCTGCGTGATAAGCGGCTGATTAGCCTGGAGATTTCCAGCTTGCTGGCCGGCGCGAGCTTCCGCGGCCAGTTTGAAGAGCGCCTCAAGGGTGTACTCAAAGAGGTAGAGGAAGCGGCCGGCGAGATCATTCTCTTCGTCGATGAGATTCACACTATGGTCGGCGCTGGCAAGGGCGAAGGCAGTATGGACGCCGGCAATATGCTCAAACCTGCCCTGGCCCGCGGTAAACTCCATATGATTGGTGCCACCACGCTGGCCGAATACCGCCAGTATGTCGAGAAGGACGCAGCCCTAGAGCGGCGCTTTCAGCCAGTTTACGTCGGCGAACCAAGCTTTGACGACACCATCGCCATCTTACGTGGCCTCAAGGAAAAGTACGAAGTCCACCACGGTGTCAAGATTGCCGATGATGCGATTGTGGCAGCAGCGCGGCTGTCTACCCGCTACTTGCCTGACCGCTTTCTGCCCGATAAGGCGGTTGACCTGCTGGATGAAGCAACCAGCGCTCTCAAGATGCAGCTAGAGAGTGTGCCGATTAGCCTCGATCGGCTTAATAACCGCCGCTTGCAACTGGAGATTGAAGAAGCCGCGCTCAAAAAAGATAAGTCCGACCACGCCAAGGCGCGCAAAGCAGAAATCAAGCAGCAGATCGCTGACCTCCGGGCTCAGGCTAAGGCGATTGACAGCAAATGGCAGCACGAAAAGGACATTCTGCAGACTGTTAACACCGCTGCCGAAAAAATGGACAGTCTGCGCTCACGCTTAGAAATCGCCGAGCGCGATGCCGATCTGGCCACCGCCAGCCGTATCAAATACGGCGATATGCCAGAGCTGGAAAAAAAGCTGAGCGCCGCCCGCCAGGAACTAGCCGCTATCCCACCGGCTGATCGCTTATTGCGCGAAGAAGTCACGCCCGACGATATCGCCAGTGTGGTAGCGCGCTGGACGGGCATCCCTGTGGAGCGGCTGATGGAAAGCGAATCAAGTAAATTAACCAAGCTTGAAGACTCAATCGGCCGCCAAGTGATTGGCCAAGATCGCGCTGTGGCCGCTGTGGCGAGTGCTATTCGCCGTTCGCGCGCTGGGCTCAGTGATACTAATCGGCCAATTGGTTCCTTCCTCTTCCTTGGCCCCACTGGGGTCGGCAAAACAGAGGTAGCCCGCAGCCTGTGCCGCGAATTATTCGACGATGAGCACGCCATGATCCGCATCGATATGAGTGAGTACATGGAGCGTCACGCCGTCGCCCGGCTGATTGGCTCGCCACCAGGCTACGTTGGCTACGACCAAGGCGGTCAACTCACCGAAGCAGTGCGCCGCCGCCCTTACAGCGTGGTGCTGTTTGACGAAATCGAGAAAGCCCACCCCGACGTCTTTAACGTGCTCCTCCAGGTACTCGACGACGGCCGCCTGACTGATGGCCAAGGCCGCACGATCGACTTTAGCAACACCATTATCATCATGACGAGCAACGTTGGCTCGCAGATGATTATGGACTTTACTGGCGATGACCTATCTGTGCTGGACAATAAAATGCTTGAGGTGCTACGCCAGCATTTCCGTCCAGAATTCCTCAACCGCATTGATGACATCGTGATCTTCGACCGTATTCACGAGCAAGCCATGCGGGCCATCGTCGACGTGCAGCTCGAGCGCGTTGCCCGCCAAGTTAAAGACAGCCGCGATATCACGCTAACGTTTGACGAGAGCGTCCGCGACATGCTGGCGCGGGATGGCTACGACCCGAGCTTCGGTGCCCGACCGCTCAAGCGCTTGGTGCAAAAGCGCATTCTTGACCCGCTGGCGCTGGAGCTTATCGATGGGCGTATTCACGAAGGTATGGCGGTGGTAGCGAGGGCAGCTGACGGGCGAGTCACCTTCAGCCCGCAGGCGTCCTCATAGCTTTTACTCCCCAAAGATGCTATACTAGTACGATAACTATTAATGAAGGAGACAATCAACTATGACTATACTCGTATGGCTTATCATCGGTGGTCTTGCCGGCTGGCTGGCATCCAAGGTGGTAAATAAAGGCGCAGACTCAGGCGCACTGACCAACATCATCGTTGGTATCATCGGCGCAATGCTGGGTGGCTGGCTCGTCAGCCTGATGGGCGGCAGCGCCGATGTGCTGACTGGCTTTAACTTCGCCAGCCTACTAACCGCCTTCTTTGGCGCAGTTGTGCTGCTGGTTATCCTCAAGCTTATCAAAAAATAAGCTCAAGGCTTACCGCCAATTTAACCACAAAACACCCCAGGGGATGGCTGGGGTGTTTTATATGGGATGAGTTAGGCTACACAAAAGTCTTTATAAGACTCACTCAAGGGAAGCAGCTGCTTGCTGCCACCGCTGTGCATATTCTGGATGCTGCGCCGAGAGGAGCTGGCCGCGGTGCAGTACCGCCTGGCATTGCTCGCTGGTCACATCTTCTGCTGCCAGCGCCGCACGCAGCACCGCACTGACAAATTCTGGCTTTTCCTCTGCCCTGCCTTCATCAAAGGTAAGATGCTCGAGCGCCATAAACCCTTCACACAGCAGCTGAGCTGGCTGCGCGGCCGTTATGCACTGTTGCATAGTTGGATCGATCATATCGGTGAGATGGTAGTAGTTCCAGCCGAGCGTTGCACCATAGCGCCGTTGCCAATAAGCACGCTTTTCGTCATCATGCGCAATCGCTTCAGGGTGTGTTTGCAGCTCACTCAGACCGGCTAGGCGAAACGCCAGATAGTGCTCTAGAGCTTGGCGCTTGATATTATCCGGAATATCATCAGACTGACGCCAAAAGGCAATTTCGTAGCCTTCATCTGCTTCGCAATCAGTGACTAACTCACCGTGCACGGGGCTAATTGGTGCAGGGTATTGCTGGATTCGCTGCTCGATAATCGCAATGCGATCAGCCAGCGGCAGCTCACGCACCGAAGCAACGATATCTTTCTTCGTCCCTTGCACCGTCATCGTCTCCTGGCAGGCAAATGCTTGCATTGTTGTCGCTACATGCTGCGGCATATGTCCACCAAATATCACATTGATACGCGGCGCACCTTCTGGCTCAGGTTGCTCATTCCACTCATCACCCACGAGATCGAAGCGCTTGCCAGCTGCCACACCCTTAGCCCGCAGGAGTGGAGCGCTCGAGTCTTGGGTGAGTGGCATAAGGAAATCGCGCAGCTGTGCGGAGGTAACATCACCGCGCAAAGCAAATGATTGTGCACTTACATTGTGGTCGTGATCGCAATGGTCATGGTGATGATGGTCATGACAGTGGCTGCCGCACACCTGGGCAACTGCTCGCTGGCCAAGGTGGAGTTGCCGCTCTACACCGCGCAACCTTGCCAGCACCTCTGTATAGTCTGTGCTACCTGGGCGAATGAGCTCAACAGCTACCTCAGGCGGCAAGGCAGGTAATTGCTCGAGCACAGAATCGATCACTGTGAGTGCTGCTCTATCATTTGGAGTGTGCGTTATACCAACAATATCTGCCACCGCCAATTGGCTCGGCAGCACTTGATACTGCATGTCGCGTGATGCTGTTCGTGCGTTAACCAAGGCAAGGGCCGAGAAATCATAGCCACTTGAGCTTACCACCTCAGCGATCTCCGTCCCTGGTGCAATCCCGGTCGGCTCAATGAAGAGCATGTCTACCCCAGCATCGCGCACACGGTCGAGCGCCGCCTGGAACTGCGTTGCATCCGAGCAGCCAATGCAACCCGCCGTGAGCGGAATAATCTGCTCGCTACGATTAGCTGGGTGCTGAGCAATCCGCCTCGCATCCACATTGTCCTGGCCGACATCATTTACCACGACTGCGTAGCTTGTATCGAGCGGTACACGTTCGATCAGCTGGTTGAGCGTTGTCGTCTTACCTGCACCGAGTGGCCCAAGCACCCCGAGCACTTCAAGCGAATGATCATTCGATGGTGTCTGTTTATATTTTTCCATTGTTTCTCCTTATGGTTATTCTTATTATGTGTTAGTAACCCCCGCAACACCACTCTTTATAATGCTGTTGCACTATGGTATTGCAGGTTCACTACAGAGCAAAGAGCCAAAAGCCGCACGTACGGCCAACTACGCGCCAAGATGTGGGAACTGTCCATACGGCAAGAGGGCAATCTCGCGCACATTGCACTGCGCAGTGATGACATACTTCACTGCATCACCGATTTGCTCAGCTGTAAAGAGTGGATACGTCTCTGGCGTTTTGTCATAGCCAAGGTCGCACGTGACGCGGATCGCCTCATCCATCGTGTAGTCGTTGTCAAAAAATCCAGTGTCGGTACTGCCTGGCATGATTTCAGTGATAAAGATATTCTCTGGCGTAAGATCGAGGGCTATCGAGCGCAGCAAGCCATGGCCAGCCGCTTTCTGGGCTACATCCAGGCCAAGATGAGCCTTGGCGCGCACTGCTGCCGCGGCCGTGACACTTATTACCTTGGTGTATGGTTGGCGGGCAAATACCCCGTGCTGACGCAGTGCCTGCAACAGTTTGACCAATGTGACGCAATTATTTTCTACCAAATCAGGGATAGCCGCCGCCTCCATATCCCAGGTATGGGCAAGGAGACTATTGTGCGGCAATGCCGCCTTGGTATCTGATGCCCCGCCATAGTGTACAACGTAGAGTGGTACACCTAGCTCTTGCTGGAGAGCTGCTGCCTGGCTTGCGGTCCGCTCGATGTCAGCTGCGCGGCGCAGGTCAGCTGGGATAAAGCGGTTGGTTGGTAGGCCGCACGTCTCGGCAAAGATTGCCGCATCATCTGGTTGGTATCCTACGACCAAAAGCTCATACTGCCCAGTAAGCTGCTTCACAACGCCAGCGGCGGCGTTCATTTTATAGTGTTGCCCTTGATAGGTCAGATACTCGATTTGTCCAAACTGCGAGGTAAAGTGCCGTTTGGCTGGCGTCACTTTCGCGCCAGTGATCATAATAAGTGGTTGTTGTGTCATGGGTCGTATGATACGAGAGGTATGTAAGTTATTGCAAATTTGTTGCAATAAGTGTTACACTATTGCTCATATGGATGATTCGCTCGAGCTATTTGCCACTATCTTGCGCCAGCGTCATTACCGCGTAACTGCTGTGCGACGAGCAGTATTTTGTGCTCTCTACCAGCACGGGCCATGCACGATGCGCCAGCTTGCCGAGTACACTACCGTGGCCGACCGCGTGAGTGTGTACCGCTGCGTGGAGCTGTTTGAGCAGCTTGGCATTGCCCAGCGACTACCGATTGGCTGGAAGTACCAGCTCGAGCTGACCGATGTCTTTATTCGTCATCATCACCACGCAACGTGCCGCCGCTGTGGGCGGGTGATTGATATTGCCGAGAATGAGGAGATCGAGCGGCTAATCGCGGCAATCGCCCAGGCTCATCACCTCGCCGAGCCCTCGCACACGTTCGAAATTCAAGGGATTTGCCCACGCTGCCAGCGCCCTCGACAAGCTGGCTAATATCTACGCTCTCGCAATTAAGCGTCTTAAAATTTATCGTTATATAACGCTTCTTCTGTTTAATCCACAAAGAGCTACCCACCAATTTTTGTGGTTCTCTTCCCCGCCGCTTTCTCCTCAAGAATATTACAAGAGTCGGCATTCACTGACCAGTAGCTGCTCAGATTCAAAGCTGATTAGACAACCAGCTTCTTACTCTTGCTCAAATGAAATAGTAGAGAATCAATAGAGAAAGTGAAGATTTTGGATGCTCAAGGCTTTCCTAGTCATCCACCGGTACCACAGCCTCAAGCCACAACTGCAGCTCCTGCATGATAAATTCATCTGCTGTACCTGCCTTGGCCAGGCGCTGCAATGATGCCATAAAGCTCGGCAGCTGAGCCTGCAGGTGGGTGCTCCGCCATTGCTCCCACTGAGCTTGCTCGTCGTCGCTCAGGCTCTGCGGAAAACTACGCGCCTTGTAGTGGAGTAGCAGCTCAGGCAGGCGCTCATCACGAAAGGCTGGGTGGAAGTCTGCCAGTGCCTTGGCATCGGCACTGCGCACTGCAGCAATGTGCGTCTTGTCTGCGTCCGAGACGAAGCTGTCGTAGAGCTGCCCTTCGGGGTCGGTCGATTTTTTGTACTCACGCTTTTTTTCGTAGAGTGTGCGGAGCTTCTCAGCAAAGTCGGGATGGTGGAGAAGGGTGTCGCGGTGGTGCGCCACAGTGGCCGCCTCGAGATGGATCTTACTCCAGCCATCGCCCTGCTCTAGCACACCAAGTGGTGCAACGGCTGGGCAACGGTTGTATTGCAATGGTTTGACAGGTAGCGCCGCAAAGCCATCAGCTTGGCGCTCCTCCCAGGTGGCAAAGATTTTCTTAGCAAGTTCCTGCTGGCTTAGGTTCACAAACGGCGTTGGGTCGTAGCGCAGGTCATAGACCAAGACATTGCTATTGGGTGCTGGGGCTAGCGGGAAAGCGACGGTCGTCTTGGCATGCTGCTTATCGTAGCGGCCACTGGTATAGACGAAGGGCTGCTTCGTCTCGAGATTAACGAGCCGCTGCACTGCCCTCTTGTCGCGCATGGTAAGAAGATAGTCAAAGAGCTGAGGCTGAGCGCGCTTCACTAGCTTCGTTACTTCTATCAGAGCTGCTACATCGGCGAAGGCGTCGTGTGCATTATCGTGTGCAATGCCATTAGCTTTAGTAATGAGCTCCAGGCGGTTGGTAGGCTGACCATTCGCATCCATTGGCCACTCAATACCATCTGGCCGCAGCGCCCGCGTCAGCCGCACGACATCAAGCATATCCCAGCGGCTCCGCTCATCCTTCCAGCTCCACTCATATGGATCATAAAAGTTCCGCCACAGCAGATGGCGGATAAACTCATCGTCAAAGCGCACATTATTGAACCCCACAGCGATCGTCCCTGGTGTGAAGATCTCCTCGCTCACCATCCGCGCACATTCTGCCTCGCTATAGCCCTCCTCTAGCGTCTTCTGCGGCGTGATGCCCGTCACCATCAGGGCATCGGGGCTTGGCAAGGTATCGTCATTCAGCGTCACGAGGAAGTTATATGGCTCGCCAATCGGCTGCAGATCCATATCCGTCCGCTGCCCGGCAAACTGCATAATCCGATCCGTCTGTGCCCGGAAGCCACTCGTCTCAAGGTCGTAGAAAAAGAATGTTTGTGCCATAGGTATAGTATAGCAAATTATAAATATGATGACTTACTGCCCGTTAGAATTTGGTTCATTACATTAAATACCATAAACGCATTATCTACGCTGTATGTCTGTGTATAATACAATTTATATTAGTAGCTAACAACTATCCAAGGTCTATTTATCATGCAGGAAAATGCAGATTTAATTAAAGAATTCAAAAAACTACAAAACCTAAACAAGGAGCTTGTTCAAGAAATTAAGCAATTTCGATCCCTTGGTAGACACACTCCAGATGTTGATATGTGCATGGAAGGCAATCTACGCCTTGCAAGACGAGCAAGGCAAGACATTTTTACATGTTGGAATATTTTTCGATTTAAATGGCGGCGAGCACACCCACGGATGCTTCAAGGAATGGAAGACATAAGTAAAGAGTACGAAAAATATTGCACACGAGAAAGCAAAGCGTGGAAATATCCAGACAGCAAACATATCAGAGATATAGATTGTCATTTATTTTATAAGCGTGAAGAAATTGAAGGAAGTATTCGAAGCAGCTTAGATACTCTCACAGAACTTCGTTATATTGCGCAAGAATACAGACATCGCTATGGAGAGCATGAATACTTCCTCAGTGATCGTTCATTTCAATGGATAACTTTCATTCTTGGTGTAGTATCTGGCTACATTGTTAGCGCAGTAACAACAGTAGTCAGCTATATAACAGGACAACTGTAGGGCTCTTATTGCTCCACCAGCGGGAACGGCTGGCTATCGCCAATATGCACGATGCTGTCGCCCTCTGCTCCTTGACGGATGAGCTCGTGTGTGACGCCAAGGCGCTTCATGATATCACGCAGGCGATTAACTGCCTCAAACTGGGCGAAGTTCGTGCGACGAGCGAATTTCTCGAGCTTTTGGCCAGACACGGCAAAAACACGCGGCATCTCGCCATTCTCTCGTGGGTTGGTGAGGCCGCTCTCTACTGCCGCCTCGGCACACTGCTGCGCCGCATACCCCTGCAATTGCTGCACTGCCCAGGCATCGGCCTTAGCTTGGCTACCGAGCGTAATGGTCGCAAGCTCTTCACCATCAGCAAAATCGTCGTCCTCTTCAGCTGCCGCCTCGGCCGCCCGCGCCGCTATTACTATCTGGCGCAAAGCTCGCAGCACATCAACGACTCCTTGATGTGCAATCGAGGAAATTGCAAAAATAGGCGTTGCTTTGTCAACTACCTGACGCAAGCTATCTATTTGCATCTGGACGATATCGTCATCGAGCCCATCACACTTCGTTAGCACCACGACCTCTGGCCGCTGAGCGAGCTCGGTGCTGTATTGCTGCAGCTCGTGACGAATCGCTTGGTAGCGCTCGGCTACATCATTGCTATACACATCAACAAGATGGAGAAGCACAGCCGTCCGCTCGACGTGCCGCAAGAAGGCATCGCCTAGACCCTTACCTTCGCTCGCTCCCTCAATCAAGCCAGGAATATCGGCGATTAAGATAGATCCATCATCAATATCGGCTACACCAAGGTTAGGCGTGAGTGTCGTAAATTCATAATTCGCAATCTCCGGGCGAGCATTACTCACCACGCTCAGGAAGGTTGATTTACCAGCATTAGGAAAACCTACCAAACCAACATCAGCCAGTAACTTCAGTTCCAGTTCCGCTTCAAAACTCTCCCCTGCCTCGCCCAGCTCGGCCATGCGCGGCGTTTGACGCACACTAGATTTAAAATGCGCATTACCAAAGCCACCATCGCCACCCTTGGCAATGACCGCTTCTTGCCCTGCCTCAGCGAGGTCGGCAATTACAACATCACCTCGCTTCACCAGTGTCCCTACCGGCACTTTGACGATCAATGGCTTGCCAGACCGGCCAGCCATCTTTTTCTTGCCACCCGCAACGCCAGGCTCTGCCTTGAGCTCTGGCTTGTAGCGAAACTTGAGTAAGGTATTGAGCTGTTCTGTTGCAACAAATACAACATCTCCACCACGACCACCATCTCCGCCATCAGGTCCACCTTTGTCTACATATATTTCATGCCGAAAGCTCACCGCGCCGTCGCCACCACGGCCTGCTACTACTGTTACCTTTGCTGTATCTACAAACATATACTATTAAGTATATCAAAAACACCTCTGCAGCAACAGAGGTGTTTGATAGGCTTATTGCGTGGTATTAGTAGATGTACTGGTAGCGACCACCGACTGCTTCGTTCCATGGGATGTTACCAAAGCCAACGCGGTTGAATCCACCACCCCAGCGGAAGCCGTTCATCTCGCTAACGGTGACCGAAACACCAGGGTTAACACTCTCGACGATGGCAACGTGGCCATACCCACCACCATTTTGCATCACTGCACCAACGGCTGGCGTTGTGCCGACACCGTAGCCAGATGCACGAGCAAAGCTAGCCCAGGTAGCAGCATTGCCCCACTGGCGACCAATAGGCCGACCAAGCTCAAGACGACGCTCGTAGGCGTAGAAGGTACAGTTGCCCCAGGCATAGCCACCGCCGTCACCACCACCTGTCCAGGCATGAGCTGTGCCGGCAGCGCCGCCGTAAGCGCCGGTGCCGTTGTAGCTATTTGTGCCAGTTGCGCTGGTTGCGCGCGCAGCAGCACCAGAGCGTGGCGCTACATAGCCTGGCTGCTCTTCTGTTGGTAGCGAGCCATCAGGAATGATCAGTTGTGAGCCCTTAGCGGGGGTAGAGGTCAATTCAAGGTCGTTATAGAGAGTCAGCTGGTTCTTATCTGCTTTGTATTTAGCGGCAATGCTATCAAGCGTGTCACCATCCTTAACGGTGTAAAGAATACCATTGACTGGTAAGATAGTTAGCTCTTTGCCCGGCTCAAGCGCATCACTGGTGAGCTTGTTAACCCATTTGATAGTCTGTGTGCTAATTTTGAACTTATCAGCAAGGCTTGGCACGCTATCGCCAGCAACTGTGGTGTATTTCTTGATGGTACGGTTGTCGGCTGTTGGCTGGACAATCTGCGGCTTGTTGATCGTCGTGGCGCTCGTTTGGGTAAACGAGTTCTCTGCAGCAATTGACTGCGAGAGGTTGGCGACGTTGTTGGTAACAGGCAGATTTGTGCTCTCAGCAATTGATGTAGCAACATTGGTTGCAACGAGCTGATCCACCCCATCTGCCGATGGCGTTGCTGCTGTCTGGCGTGTTGCACTAACGGGCGCGGCGCTGGCTAGAGCGGTGTTTTCTGCCAAAATTGGCTGGTAGCTCATGGCAACGAGCGAAAGAATCAGGACAAAAACCCCGACATAGGCCGATGTCCGTACCGGCGATAATGACTTATACAGTGGTCGCGGACGCCGACTCCGCACGGTAATAGGCGAAAGTTCGAGTTGTGAAGCCTGCTCGGCTGCTTGTTGTTGACGAATGATCGTTCTCCTGCGCATCTATTGCTAGGGCGCTACTACCTCACTCTGTCTTTCTTCTCTTATACAAGAGAACGGAGCACACATGTCGACCGATTTTATTATGATATTAAAAAAATTGATTTCGGTGCTCGTACGACATTTAAAGGCAGGCCATTGGTAGAGTAATTTCCCTCTCTTGCATTCCCAGTATCCTCACTCCCCGACTGGCTACCATCCATTCTACTATGCGGTTGTAGTTTAGTCAATGGCTTACCACAGTGGTGGGAGATGATATTTTGTGAAAATTGCAACAGTTTTGGCCTGATATTGTCACATGATGGACTTTCTGTTTTGCACACCCTTGGCAGACACGAAGCTTAGCTTCAATAGTATTTACTTTTTCGTAGGGCTTAATACCTCAGCGCGTTGTTTCATACAATACACGCAATTTTTATAACATATTATTAGATTGCAAGATAAACACCTCTGGGATACTTGGTTTGATTTTTACCCGCACTAGGAAGGACCATTTGAGAGCATATGAAGCCACAGCCGAAGCGTTACAACTCCGAGCAAAGCTTCTTACAGTGCTGCTTGATATTGGCCTGGTGCTCGGCATCGGTATTGGCGAAGTAGACATTGCCATCATCACCAGCGAGGAAGAACTCATAGCTACCAGGTGCTGGATCAGCCACTGCTTTGAGTGCGCCAAGGCCAGGCGTGGCAATTGGCCCAGGTGGCAAGCCTGGCTTGATGCGTGTATTGTATGGCGAATCGAGATTAACATTAGGGCTAACGCCGGCGATATCCGCCCCATAGATGAAGGTCACATCCGAGCCAAGCACCTTATTCTCGCGCAACCTCTTGTAAAAGACCTGGGCAATCTGCCGCTGGATCTGATAGCAATCTTGGCTCGCGCCGCCACACCCCATCTCGCGCTGGATGATAGAAGCAAGAGTGATAGCTTGGTAAAGATTGAGCTTTTGAGCTGCGAATTTGTCGATCAAACCATTGTTCTGAATCTGCTCATACATATGCGCGAAGGCTGCCTTGAGCGCCGCCTCTGGCCCTTGATTGGCCGGCACAGAGTATGTATCACCAAAGATATAGCCCTCGAGCGAGGTGCCAGCTGGCTTGTTGGCAAAGAGTGGGCTGTTGTATGTTTTCGCTAGTGCAGCTTTGATCGACTCCTCGCTGTAGCCAGCCCGCTTGAGCGCCGTGGTGGCATCTTGACCTTGCGGCTTATAGCGCGAATCGACGACAGTGCCGCCCGGCAAGAATGTAACGACGCGATTATCATGACACCCCTGCGAAAGCTTGGTTGCGATCTCGGGCAACGACTGCGCAGGGCTAAACTGACATACGCCAGTATGGAGTTGATTGCGTGAGCCCGACAGGCGGGTGTAGATATCAAAGGCGCGAACATCACGAATCAGCCCCTGCTCTTTCAGTGTAGCAGCAACAGTCTTGAACGTGTCGCCCTCACCAATCGTTATCGTCTTGGTCGTGGTGTCGGTCTGGTCGACCGGCTGCAGGTTTTGATGATACCACCAGTATGCTACTGCAAGGATGAGCAACATTAGCAGCCCAATGCTGCTCAGCCACCATAGCCATCGGCGACGCCCGTGACGTGGCCGCTCAGTATTGTAGCGTGGGGATTTTTTTTGAGAGCCAATCGTCCGACCTTTTGGTGCATCATCGGCAAAGAGTGGCGAAACACCGTCATTGTCAAGTAGACTCCCTCGCTGCGGCTCTGGTGCGGACTGTGGCGGCTGGTCATCATCAAAGCCGTAGAAGCTATCATCATCAAGCCCAGACGGCAGCGTGTCATCAGCAAAATCATCAACTGGAATGGTCGCTGGTTGAGGTTGAGGCTCAGGTGCTGACTGCTGAATCGGTACTGCATAAGCATCACGAGATGGTGCTGGCGCGCGATAGGACTGTGGCTGTGGTGTAGGCTGTGGCTGTGGTTGCGGCCTGCTCACCCGCGTATAGGGGTCGTATGTCTGCGGCGGCGTGGGAGACGGTGTAGGTTGTGGCTGG
>CALHWA010000106.1 GCA_938036845.1 uncultured Candidatus Saccharibacteria bacterium
ACGTAATATCCACATCTCGCCGATTGATACAGTAACAAACCCCGACTACTTCTCGCACGCAGCGGGTGACACTGGTGGGCGGTTTGCGGTGCTAGCAATGATGCGAGAAAAGTAACGGCAATCCGCAGATAGCCGAACGTCAAGCTCCTCCGCGGTATGATTGCCATACCTTGCAATATATAATTACATCAGCTATTCTGTGATAAGAAAAGGTTTGCCCATCAATCGACCGTGGGTGGATGCAAGAGAAGGAGTATGATCATGGGATGGTTTAAGAATTCGTTTGGCATTGGGGCTGGTGTAACGCTGGGGGATAGGGCAGCTCAGACCGGTGTTGCTATGGCAGTTGATATTATTGATGGATCGACCAAGAAGCTGCAGGATGACTATCGCATAGAGCATTTTGACCCAATTGTCCGCGACGATATTTCGCACATTATTGCACGTGGCGCGCTGAGTGAGATGTCATATCCCTTTCCTACTGAGCTCGATTCCAATGCGAAGGCCGCGCAGCAGCTAGGGGAGAAGAGTAGCTTCGTGCAGCGACACAAAATCGCCGTTGGTATAACTGGTGCGCTTGTGCTGGTGGCAATATGCAACCCCAAGCAAAGCGCTATCGTATTGCTTATTGGGCTGTGGCTGCTGATTGTTGCCGTCGGCATCACCATATTCAAAAAAGCAAGCCGCACTGCCACAGGCATGATGGTTGGTGCGCTCAGTGCACCAAGGGAGCAACTTATCAAGGACGGCCAGCAGTATTGGCACATTCGCGAATATGTGCGCCAAGCCCTGGCTGCATCTGAGCTCAGCCCACAAGATGCTGTGCTAAAGCTGAGTCGCACCCAACTTGGGCAGCAGTTCCCAGACACAGTGGAAGAGATCGAGGCAAACGCCTTTTACTACAAGCAAAAATTGCAGCAATAAGTAAATAGAAGGAGCAACCCCATGCGCATTATCAAACGTCCAGCAACCACCATCCCCAAAGAATCTGCCCACGGCGGCAGTGGGGCACGCAAAGTCTATGTGTCGGCTGAGCACGCCACGAGCCCATATTGCGAGGCAATCACCCATGGTTGGCTGCCTGCAGGCGCGACCTTTGACTGGCATGATCACCCTGGTATCGAGGAAACAATGATCGTCCTCAAGGGCAGTGGTGAGGTGTCTGACGCAGATGGTACATACACCTACAATCCAGGCGATGTCTTTATCTTTCCACCCGATACACAGCACAAGATCCACAACCCAGGGCCAGACGAACATGAGATGATATTCGTGCGCATCACAGGGAAGTAGCTATTTCCACACGATACAGGCAAGACCGAGTGTCGCTAGCGTCGTCGCGAGAATCTTTTGTCGTGGATGGTCGGCCGCACCTAGTCCTTGCTGCTACACATGCTTCTTGCTTAGCGAGCCACTACACTAAGCGATCGCCCCAGGTAAGCTGCCACTTGCTCGGCTTGCTCAGGTGAGAGGTGGTAGCCTCGCTTGTGAGATGGCTGGCCATTTTGACGTCGTACGCGGTATTGTTCGGGTGTTATACCAAGGGCTTTAATAGCGTGATTGATCGTCGCGTATGTAGCATGGAGTTTCTCAGCAACAGTCGTGCGGAGCAGATATCCCGCCGGCGCAGGAGTAAAGAGCCCTTTTTCACGCGCCCAGCTCTCGATCTCTCGCTGGTCGATGGGCGAGTAGTAGCGGTATGATAACCCAGTCGCTTTGTGGTACTTCTCGCCGTGGATATTGGCGCCAGCACCGTTAAGCTCATCAATAATACGCCGCACTGTATTGCCACCAATGCCAAGCTTCTTGGCAACGCCATTAAGTGTGCGATATCCCTCTGGTGGCGGGGTAGACTGAAGGTACTCGGCGAGAGTCGCTACTTGGCGCGGTGTGAGGAGATGCTGCAGTTCTGTGCCGCGCTGGGTGGTAGCGATTTTGCCAAGTTTTTCATGAATTGCAGGGTCATCCAGTGCCTTCTCAATGGTTTGTGGGGCAATACCAAGCTCTCCAGCGGCGCGGTGGATGGTTACTTTGCCAAGTGAGCGCCGCGTTCGATCTGTATGTTGTTGCCGCTCCAGCTTCATAGCCTCAGTGATGCGCGCCCGGGCATCGGCAATCGGATGAGTGAGTGCATCCACCATGCTCGCCGTAAAGCGCTTGCCATGAGGGAGCTCTAGGCCGCAGGCTGGGTCTTGTTTGATAGGGGCGAGCAGCTCCTCCTTTGTGCAGCTCTCAAGCGACCTATGTTGCTCAGGACGACATTGCTGCGTCGCGTGCGTATCGAACACAAGCGTGATATCAGGGTAGATAGCCACTGTCCGGCCTGGTTGCTGGCACTCCTGACGCGGCGGTATTGTTATCATGTAGTGAGCGGGGTTGACTGATGCTTCTGTGTTACTACTCCCAGAAGAGATAGATACATCACGCGTGTCATAGCCAAGGTCATTCGCAAGCAAAAATAACAAGTACTGGCGGTCTTTCTCCAGCTGCGCTGCCCGCTCATTGTCTGGCGAGTGCTCGGAAAGGTGGGATGATGGGTGATGTTCCATAACAGAGTAGTGTATTATATAGTATAGATTGCAATATTGTCAACAATATGACTGAACGCTAGTATGTCATACCAAAACGTGGTACGATACAAACACGTTAACGCTAAAGAGAAATCTATAAAGAAAATATGAGGTACTATGAACGCAGACCAATCATCGGCTCAGCCAGCAGAAGCGCCGAAGCCTATTAATGGTGCACAACTCGTCTCACTTATTAATGCCCTCCGCAAACTCCCCTGGCCAATGACGTATGAGGTGTACGATAGTCTCATCCAAGAATTTGGCTGGCAACTCATCAGGCAGCCCGATGCAGCGCAGTCACAGAATGATAGCCAGCAATATATGCATTACGATGGCGGCGTGCCACTGCTTGCGACAGTGGAGAATGGCTTCGTTGAGTCGGTTGGTGGCAGTGTAGTGGTTGACATGATTCATGAGTTATCTACCAAGGAATGCTGTGAGCTCTACGACGAATACTGCGCAGCCGGCACGGCGGCCTGGGGTTGGCCGACCGATGTACGGCACACAGGTCATCTCACTGGTACGATGTGGAAGGGTTTTGCTCCACAAACACCAGCTTCGCGGGAGTACGTTAGTATCAATCTCAACGAGGAAGACAAGACAATCATGTTTGTCCTTGCTAGCGAGCAAACTGGTGCACCGTCTGATGGTGTCCGCCGCCCGCGCACGATTCGTCCCTATCCTGGCCCTGATCCATTGCCACGCCTGGAGAGTGAGCTACACGAGGAGACATACTTCTCTCCAGAGCAATTCACCGCCTGGATCGATCGCATCCTGCACCAGCCATGGCCTCTGTCTTTGCAGCAGCTTGATACCACAATGCAGAGCCAGGGTTGGCAGCTCATGAAGCAAGAGGAGAATACCTGGTGGTATTATGATGGGCCACTGCGGGTTATGGTGTCTGGCGATGGCAGCACTGTATCTATGGTAGTGGCATGGTTTGCTAATGGTTCACCCACGGCAGCCTGTCTTGATCTCTATCGCCAATATAGGCAGGCTGGGCAGGAAGCCTGGGGTAAGCCAGGCGACGAGGTGGACGAAGCCGAGCATGCCGCAGAAGGTCTCGCTATCTCAACCGTCTGGATGACCGACCAGGACGACACCATTACCCTGATGCAGAGCACGGATAAGCTCTATGTGCTGATTGATATCGCCAAGCGGCAGCAGCCCAAGACACCCTAACCCGCCCCATGCTATAATACCCCTATGACCAAACAACACGCCTACATCACCACTGCTATTCCTTATGTCAACGGTAAGCCGCATATTGGCAATGCGCTCGACTATCTCCTGGCCGACATCTGGGCGCGCTATCAGAAGCAAAATGGCCACGAGGTACGCTTCCAAGTTGGCACGGACGAACACGGTAATAAAATCGCTGCCAAGGCTCAGGCGAATGGGCTCGACCCGCAGGGCTATGTGGACAGCATGTATGGCAACTTCAAAGTCTTGATGGAGGCAGTTGGCGCAGAATACACCGACTTTATCCGCACGACTGACCCGCACCACGTTGCAGCAGTGCAGTACATCTGGCAGCGGCTTGCTCAGGCGGGGCTGATCTACAAGCACACCTATGAGGGCTGGTACTGTGTAGGGCATGAGGCATTCTTTACCGACAAGGAAGTCCACGAGACGAATGGTATATGTCCTGATCACCAAACGCCGTATGAACGCGTCTCAGAGGAGAACTACTACCTCAAAGCGAGTGCCTTTACCGAGCAGATTCGCCAAGCTATTACTGAGGGACGGATGAAAATCGTGCCCGAGTTCCGCAAAAATGAGTTCCTCGAGCTTATCAAAAATGGCGTCCAAGATGTCTCAATTAGCCGTCCGCGCAAGACGCTGAGCTGGGGCGTACCAGTGCCAGGCGACGACAGCCAGGTGATGTACGTCTGGCTCGATGCCTTAGCCAATTACATCACAGTGCTGGGCTATCCGGACAGGGCTGAGTGGCAGGCGTATTGGCCGGCTGATGTGCAGGTGATTGGCAAGGATATCTTGCGCTTCCACGCGGGGATCTGGCCCGCTATGTTGCTCGGGCTCGATCTCCCACTACCGAAGACACTACTCGTCCACGGCTTCGTTCACGTTGGAGGTAGTAAAATGAGTAAAACAGTCGGCAATGTGGTCGACCCAATGGAGATTATCCAGAGCTATGGGGCTGATGCCTTCCGCTACTTCTTTGCTCGTCATATTCCTACCCAAGACGATGGAGATTTCACCTGGGAGAAATTTGAGAAAGCGTACAACGGCGAGCTCGGTAACGACCTCGGCAACCTTGTGCAACGGGTGGCAGCCATGCTGACGCGCTACCAAGCAGGAGTGATTGGCGATGCGCCGCAAGCCGAGCACGATATGACCATCTACCGCGACATGATGCAGCGGCTGGAGTTTGACAAAGCTCTCGATGAAGTATGGAGCTCTGTCCGCAGCCTCAATCAATACCTTGAGCGGGTCAAACCATGGGAGATCGCCAAGCGTCGCGCGACCGACCACGATGCCGAGTCGCACCTGAGCGAAGTCTTAGCCTATGCGGCCAGTACTTTGCTGCAGATTGCCGATGAGCTTGTGCCATTCATGCCTGCTACTGCTCAGGCTATCCACACTATCTTTGGCACTGGCGTCGTGCCAGCCGACGTCCCACCGCTGTTCCCGAAGCGCTATATCCACACTCCCGACCCACGAGCTCGCGCCGCCTCATAAAACAAAGGAGTAAGCTATGACAAGTAACACGACACATACTCTTGGCAGCGCGCCACCCATGCCGCGCCTTATCGACTCGCACTGCCACCTGCACGATAGCGAGTTCTACGACGATGCAGCGCGCGAGGCAGCCTACCAGCAGGCTATCCGGGCTGGCATTGCCATGATCTGCGTTGGGACGGATGTGCGCAGCTCGCGTCAGGCAGTGCAGTTTGCCCTGGCGCGCGATCACTGTTATGCAGCAGTAGGTATTCATCCCCATGATGCCGAAGCAGCGGGCGAAGCGGGTATCACAGCCATCCGTGAGCTCCTCGCTGAGAAGCCACTGCGGCAGGGCCGGCCCGTCATTGTGGGGGTGGGGGAAATTGGCCTAGATTATTTTTATGACAATAGCGCCCGCCCAGCGCAGCAGCAGTGCCTCCAGGCGCAGCTGCAGCTCGCGGCGGAGTTCCAGCTGCCCGTTAGCTTCCACGTGCGCGACGAGAAGCAAGCGCATGGCGCGGTATGGCAGGACTTTTGGCCTATCTACGATGCTCAGCCAGTGCGCGGCGTCCTACATAGCTTTACCGATACCCAGGCTCAGCTTGAGCAGGGGCGTGCCCGTGGCTTGTATATTGGCGTCAATGGCATCAGCACCTTCACAAAAGACAGTGTTCAGCAGCAGCTCTACACCGATCTTCCACTTGATGCAATACTGCTTGAGACCGATGCTCCCTTCTTGACTCCGGTACCCTTCCGTGGTAGAATCAACCTACCGGCTTATGTGGAGGAGGTAGCCCGCGACCAAGCAGCCAAGAAAGGCTTGCCTATCGCGCGCATCGCCACCATCACAACGGCAAATGTACAAAGGTTATTTGATATATGAGCGGTGAGAGTTTCTTTCCAATAGATCACACAAAACAAAAGCCCGTCAGCAAGGGCGATTTTGCGCAGGAGCAAAAACCACAACCAGGAGAGAACCGCTCGGGTATTATGTCGTATGAGGATCTCATGGCAGAACGGCGGGCGAAGCGTGTTGCAGCAGGACTTGCTGATGCTTTGCGTGCATATAATGGCACGACAAAGGATGAAGACAAGGGTAAGACGGTATCCCCAGAAGCAATTTATCGTGAGAATATACTCTATGCTGCACGAGTGACGAGTCTTGTGCTAGAAATGCGTAAAGATCAGCTTAGGACGAGTGGCAGCCAAGATGCGAGCAAGCTACTTGAAGAGAATAGTGGAATGACTGGTGTGAATAGTGCTCTTAAGGAGTCTTTTACTGCTGATGATGAGATTAATTCCGATTTTTGGAACGAAAAGATTGACGAAGAAAAAACTGGGCCGGATGATCAGTCTCGCTGGGGGCGTGCTGCCTAGTGAAAAAGCCAAGCTCACTCCTTGGCAAGGCCTATGCGCTGCTGGCGGGCGACGCCAGCATTGGTAAGTCGAAAAAGCGCCCCTTTAAACGCTATACCGAGCGTGAGCTTATCACGCTTGAGAGTGAGATTGGGGCGGAGCTATTTGGCCCGGTAGAGAAGGGGCGGCATCGCGAGTTCTTTTGCCTAGACGAAAAAACTTGGATCTGGCACGAAGAGTGGACAGACGAGAAGCGCCATATCCAGACCAATACCATCCGCTACGAGATTAACGACCAAGGCATCCTCAAAGCACAAGAGGGTGCTCGCTACAGCTATCTGATCGGTGATGAACTACGTAATTTTGTCATGGCGACGCGCCTCTATTATGAGCGGGTAGCGCGCGAGATTTACCGCGTTGACCCCAATACCGGCCAGCGTTTCGCCGATCCGGACTAGAGTGCTATACTAATTGGAGTGAAACCAGAGATGATATATTGCGACCACGCAGCGGCCACGCCGATGGATGACCGTGTTTTGGCAGCGATGCAGCCCTACTTTGCTGAGCAGTTTTTTAACCCATCTAGTCCCTATGCGCCAGCAGTAGCGGTGCGGCAGGCCTATCGCCAGGCAAAGCGCCGCCTTGCGGTGGCGTTGGGCGGCAAGCCAGATGAGATTATTATGACGGCTGGTGCAACAGAGTCGATTAACCTCATGTTTGCTGGTGTACACGGCCATGTGGTAACGGCAAATATAGAGCACCATGCCGTGTTAGCAGCAGCGCGCCAGCATGATGTGACAGTGGTGGACGCGAACCCAAAGGGCGTAGTGACGCCCGAGGCGATTGCCCAGGCGATCCGTCCAGAGACGGTACTCGTCAGTATTGCTCTAGCTAACAATGAGCTGGGGACAATCCAGCCGTTGCGAGCGATTGCCGCAGTGGTAGCCCGTGAGCGCCAGCGACGACTCGAAGCAGGCGAGTCAACGTCGCTCTACCTCCACAGTGATGCCTCGCAGGGGGCAGGTCAGCTCGATATTAATGTGGCGCGCCTTGGCGTGGATGCACTAACGCTTAATGCAGGCAAGATATATGGCCCTAAGCAAGTTGGCCTCTTGTGGCTGGTTAGCCAAGTGCGGCTTGATCCGCTCATCGTTGGCGGTGGGCAAGAGCGTGGCCTGCGCAGTGGGACAGAGAATGTGGCCGGTGCGGTCGGCTTTGCAACGGCGCTTGAATATGCCCAAGCACACCGCAAATCCGAAGCACAGCGCCTTGAACGTTTGCGTAATAGCATGCAGCGCACGCTATGTGAGCACATCCCCACAGCAGTTGTCTCGGGTGATATGAAGCATCGCTTGGCGGGTCATCTGCATATCTCGTTCCCGGGGGTAGATGCCGAGCGGCTCGTTTTCTTACTTGAGCGCGATGGTGTGCTCGTGGCGACTGGCAGCGCCTGTGCGGCCAATAAGGGTTTGCGCAGCCATGTCCTCACCGCGATTGGCCTGCCGCCAGAGGTAGCCGACGGAAGTCTACGCATCAGCCTGGGGCGGCTCTCGACCGAGGAGAATTGCCAGCGCGCGGCGCAGCGCATCATTGCAGCAGTGCAGCACGAACAGCAGCGGATGAAGGGAGCGCGGCGGTGAAGTTATTACGCTGGCTTGCCGGGATATTTATTGCCCTGATGCTTCTCGTTTGGCTTGGTGGGCGCTGGCTGACGCGCGACGACCTTGCCACGTGCCAAGCAGCCCCGAGTAGTGCTGAGCAGTGCCAGGCTGCCGATGCTATTGTGGCAGTGAGTGGTGGCGATACCCAGGCCCGCACCGCCGAAGCGATTCGCCTCTACCAAAATGGATGGGCACGCTTCATTGTCTTCTCAGGTGCTGCCGCCGATAAGACTGGCCCAAGCAATGCCGAGGCAATGCGCCGCCAAGCTGTAGCAGCTGGTGTGCCCGACCGTGCCATCCTCACCGAGGAACTAAGCGAAACCACCCGCCAAAATGCCAAAAAAACTGGCCAGCTCCTCCGTCAAAAGAATATCGACTCGATTATCCTCGTCACCAGTGCCTACCACTCGCGCCGCGTTGCACTGGAGTTTGGCCAGTATGTGCCGCATATCGCTATGCGCAGCCACCCTGTCGCTACCGACCGGCAGTGGTCAGACACCTGGTGGCTCACGCCAAGTGGCTGGCAGCTGACGATCGAAGAGCTGGTGAAGATTGGCTGGTTTAAGGCGGTGCAACCGTGACGCAGCGTGTCTTTGTCGGGATGAGTGGTGGGGTGGACAGCAGTCTCACTGCAGCGTTACTGGTTGAACAGGGCTATGATGTGACCGGTGTGTATATGAAAAACTGGAGCCAAGACCTACCTGGTATGCAGTGTCCCTGGGCGGAAGACTTAGCTGATGCTAAGCGGGTGGCGGTGCAGCTGGGCATCGACTTTATCGTTTTTGATTTTGAGCACGACTACAAGCATAAGGTAGTAGACTACATGCTAGCCGAATACCAAGCTGGGCGCACGCCTAACCCCGACATTATGTGCAATCAAGAGATCAAGTTTCGGCTCTTTCTCGATACGGCGCGCGAGCGTGGGGCTGACCTCATTGCTACTGGCCATTATGCGCAGACCGGTGGCGCATGTGCAGAGGATGACAGCGCGGCGACTAGTCAAGAACATTCATTCCAGCCTGATCGCCTCTACCGCGCGACCGACGCAGCCAAAGACCAGACCTACTTCCTCTACCGCGTGACGAGTGATGCACTCCAGCATACACTCTTCCCGCTTGGTGGCTATACCAAGCAGCAGGTACGACATATGGCCAGTGAGCGTGGCCTCTGGACAGCGCGCAAGCAGGAATCGATGGGAGTGTGCTTTGTCGGTAATGTCGGCATGCGAGACTTCCTAAGCCAGTACATATCCACTCGCCCGGGTGATATTATCGACAAGCAAACAGGGGCAGTGCTAGGCCAGCACGACGGTGCGATCTTTTACACCCTGGGTCAGCGCCATGGGCTGGATGTCGGCGGCGGCTTGCCCTATTACGTCGTCGGTAAGGACATGGCAGCGAATGTGGTATACGTGAGCCGTAATATGAATGATGAAGCAATGTGGCGTCATGATGTGCTGGTGGGCGATTTGCACTGGATTCATGGTGCACCAGCGGCGAGCGACCAGCTGACCGTCCGCCTGCGCCACCGTGGCCAGCTGAGGCCATGCACGCTGCAGTATGACTCAGCCCAGGCTCAAGCTACTCTCCACCTCAGTGACCCTGAGCGGGCCGTGGCAGCTGGCCAGTCAGCCGTGATCTACCGCGGGGCAGAGTGTCTTGGCGGAGGGATTGTCGTCGATTCCATGGCTTTATAGCTGCTTTATTACCTCAATAATGAGTGAAAACAGAGAGGCTATTCTGCAAGGCATGCATTCTCTCTTTAAGTATCAGGAAATATGTCGCACGACCATTCAGAAGTAACTCTGTTGACAACCCAAATAGCAGTTTCGTATACTGACACTTATAGACAACCATAAGGGGGATTATTATGAGGGTAAAACACACACACTCTCGGATGAGAGTTATTGCTGCGGCGGCAGTCGTCGTTGGTGGCATTGGGCTTGTGGGGCCGCAGCTTGTGGCGCATCAGGCGTATGCTGATGCTGACACTACCGCACCAGTCTTTACGCCAGCCAAGCCAGAGAAGCTCGTGGCGCGAGCAGGCCGCTCTATTGTCGATGCTGTGCGTACTGTGGCAGCGAATGATGGGGCGGACGGAACAGGTGTTAATAGCGATGGCGTGGTTATCGACGCAAAAAACCTTGACCTTGCAAACCCAAAACCAGGCACATATACAATCACTTACCGTGCGGTCGATAATGCCAACAATAAAGCAGAGGTAACGCGCGAGGTAGAGATCACAACCACTGAAAAACTCGAAGCGAAGCTAGCTGAGCCGATGGTGCTGGATGGCTACAGCCCACACACCAGAGCGGAGGCAATATCCAAACAGGTTATTGCCCGTGCCGTGGTGGCTGATGAGACATCTCCTCAGGCTGTAATCGACAAAGCATTGCAAGAGCTTCAGCAAGCAATCGATGATCTCCGCGTCGACCACACCGACTACGACAAAGCTAAGCAAGAGCTTGCTGCTGCGCCAGCCTACGTCGCAGCAGACAAGGACGTTGCTGCAGCAGCGACAGAGGCAGATCGCCTCGCAAATCTCAAAGCAACCACAACGCCAGAGCTTGCCAAAGCGACGAAGGCGCTCACCGCTGCTATAGCTACAGCTATCCAGGAGGATCAAGCACGCCAAAAGACAGCCGCGCAAGCCGTTGATGCACTCGAAGCTAAGCCGGATCTTGCATTGCTTGCAACAACCCAAGCAGTGGTCGATACTGTCAAAGATAATGCAGTCAAGGCGGCACTGCAGCGGCGGGTTGACGCAATCCGCACTGCGCTGCGACCACAGCAACCACCGCAAGCTGCCGCCGCACCCAAGACGGCAGCCCACACGCCCAAGCAGGCACATCCTGTAGCAGCTGCACTTGCCGACACTGGTGCCAACCTTTGGCTTCTCGGCGGGGCAGGTATTGCTCTCATTGGTGGGGCAATTGGCCTGTGGCGTCACCGCAATAAGTTCTTCAAGCGTTAACAGCAGTATGATAGCGCAAAAATCGGCTCAGATGAGTCGATTTTTGTATGGAGGCATCCGCATTGATGATGTTCTTTTTGCGATGCGAAAAACTTCTCAACGCCATTACGCTATACATGCTCGGGAATAGTATAAGAAGTGATACTCGGTGTAATGATGAGGTCGCGCCAAAACGTGAGGTAAGCGTAGAATACCACCAAAGATGCACGGGGCAGTGTGTCCGTGCTATAATACCCCCTATGAATGCTCAAGATATCCGCAACAAATACCTCGAATTTTATGCCAAGCAGCAGCACGCCATTATTAAGCGGGCCCCGCTCATCCTAACCGACGACCCGACGACACTCTTTACTGGTGCGGGCATGCAGCCGATGATCCCATATCTGCTGGGTGAGACACACCCACAGGGCAAGCGCATCGCCGACTCGCAGACGTGCTTGCGTGCTCAAGACATTGACGATATTGGCGATAATCGCCACACTACCTTCTTTGAGATGCTCGGTAATTGGAGCTTGGGCGACTACTTTAAGAAAGAGCAAATTACCTGGATGTGGACATTCCTCACCGAGGAAGTGGGGCTCGACCCGAATCGCCTGTATGTAACATGTTTCATTGGTGCGCCTGAGTACAACATTGCCAAAGACACCGAAGCAGCCGAGCTGTGGCGGCAGAAATTTGCCGAAAAGGGGATCGAAGCGAAAAGTGCCGACATCGGCAGCGAAGAGCACGGCGCGGCCCGTGGCATCCAGCCAGGTGAGCGCATCTTTTACTATGACGGCAGCAAAAACTGGTGGAGTCGCAACGGTGGACCTGAGACAACACCAGTCGGTGACCCATGTGGGCCTGATAGCGAGATGTTTTATGAGTTTGATTTCATTGAGCACGACCCGAAGTTTGGTGAGCACTGCCACCCTAACTGTGACTGCGGGCGCTTTATGGAGATCGGCAACAACGTCTTTATGGCGTACAAGAAGGTGGCCGAGGGGCAGTTTGTCCCGCTGGATAAGCCGAATATCGACCACGGCTCGGGCCTGGAACGCATTGCGGCTGCGGCCAATAACGACCCTGATGTCTTTAAGATTAGTTTGATGTGGCCTATTATCAGCAAGCTTGAGCAGCTCAGTGGCAAGAGCTATACCTCGCACACCGAGAGTATGCGCGTGATTGCCGATCACCTGCGAGCAGCCAGCTTCATGGTGGTCGATGGCTGCGTCCCAAGCAACAAGGAGCAGGGCTATGTGATGCGCCGCCTCTTGCGACGGGCTATCCGCTACAGCTTCGACCTTGGCATCGAGCAGAACTTTCTTGAAGCAGTGGTACCGGTGATTGCCGACCTATACGAGGCAGACTTCCCAGAGGTCAAAGCAGCGCGCGAACAGATCATCGCCGTGCTCGCCAAGGAAGAAAAAGCCTTCCGGCAGACGCTCCGTAAGGGGCTTAAGCAGATGCAGCAGTATGTCGCAGATGGCCTGACTGGCGCAGAGTTATTTACGCTATATGATACCTTTGGCTTCCCGGTAGAGCTCAGTACAGAGGAGGCATACAAGCAGGGGATCCCACTCTCTGAGGACTGGCGAGCAGAATTTGACGCCAAAATGGCCGAGCAGCGCCAGCGCTCCAAGACGGCCCGCAAGGGGCAATTTAGCGGTGGGCTAGAGGGTCACGACCCGATTCACCTCAAGTACCACACAGCGACACACCTACTGGGTGCAGCGCTGCGCACGGTATTGAAAGCACCAGATTTGCAGCAGCATGGCAGCAACATCACCGCTCAACGCCTGCGCTTCGACTTCAATCACGACAAGCTCACCCCAGAGGAGAAGCAAGCAGTGGAAGATCAAGTCAATGCCTGGATCGAGGCAGACTTGCCGGTTAGCTTTGCCGTCTACCCAACCGATGAAGCACTGAAGCTTGGTGCAATTGGCGCCTTTGGCGAACGTTACGGCGATACCGTCAAGGTCTATTCTATCGGCGAAGGTGATGAGCGCGTGAGCTTCGAAGTGTGCGGGGGCCCACATGTCGAGCACACTGGCGTCTTGGCCGAAGATGGCATGCGCTTCAAGATCACTAAGGAAGAGTCGAGCTCAGCCGGTATCCGCCGGATCAAAGCAGTGTTGCGGTAGTGCTAGCAGATAATCAGGAATAAATAATACAACACCAGTAACATATGTGCTGGTGTTGTATTGTTGGTATTAATGACACCTACAAGGGCACGGAAGAGAGGGCGTGACCCTACTGGAGAGCGCAGCGCTCAGTGATCATATCCTTCGTTAGCTGGGCGATAGTGTTGCTTAGCTCTGCGATGTCTGGCTCAACATATGTACGGCGACGCTGCGAGGTTGTTTCGTTATGATCATAAAAGCAGGCAAGCGTGGTATATTCTAAGTCATCACTGGTAATACGGCAAGTCACTGGTGCGTCGAGCTCATCACAGCTGTAGGGTATTTCTAGGGTTGCTGTAGTGCCCATAGCAAGCTGGCCAAGCCGACGTATTGTCAGTGCAAGACGTACACCAGACCACCGTTCGCCTTTGAGGGTAATATCATTATAGCAGTAGGTCACATCGCGGCGAACTTGCTCAGGATTAGCCGTAGGGAGGACCGCTTCGTCAAGAAGAGTCTGGAGGTCGGCAGCAGTTGTGTCGCGGTTGGTTGCATACCATCTAAATAGCTCTGAATCATGGCCAAGCGGGCGCGAGCGGTCGAGTAAGCGTGCCACGTGGTTGTGGGTGATAGGCGTCTGGCTGGGGTCGGTCCGGCTATACCAGCATTGCCGATTACCCGCCAGTGTTAGTGCAAAAGAATGATGCTTATCAGGGTCGGCAAAGGCGAGCTGGCCAGCGGTCAGGCCAGTCGCGTCAGCTGTGAGGTCAACGGCCAATGTACCACCTTCGTTATAGCGCTCAAAGGGAGCTTGGTAGGCTATCGTTGTTTCGTCGGGCATGCCATGGTGCGCCTCGAGCGCCGCAACCGTTTCGTATAGGTGGCGGCCAAGCAGGGTGAGTTCGGTTGGCTCGTAGTTCTCAAGTGGAAAGATGCCGATAGGCACGGCATCGACTGGCTCGCGATTGGTCATAGTGAGCGTATTGTACAGTCGTTACCTCTGTTTTGTCAAGGAGGTGTTACCACTGTATGACTTTTCTGCAATGTTTCTTAATAACGACACTTGCAGTGCTTGAAGCAAAATGAACCATTTCATCATAAATTCGCCAATAATCACCGTTTAGGGCTAGCAGGCAAGCGTGTATATGGTATATAATAGAGATGATTATGGTTTTCGATCGATTTCTTATCCGAGCAGATAACAGCGCTAGCGAATGCCTCGTTGGTCTTGATATTGGGACAGAGTACGTCAAGGCGCTGCTTGCCCGGGTTAATGGTGAGGAGATTGAGATTATTGGTGTGGGGCGCAAGCACCAAGACCGCAGCGATATGCACTCTGGTGCGATTGCCGACATTGCCGCAGTTGTGCGCAACTGCGAAGATGCTCTGGCCCAAGCCGAGTCTGAGGCTGGCATACAGGCGCGCCGTGCAGTGATTGGCATTGCTGGCGAGCTTGTGAAGGGTGTGACAAATACCATTCGCTATCGTCGTCCACAGCCCGATCGTCCACTAGACGAGACCGAAATGGAATTCATCATCGAGAAGGTGCAAGACCGGGCTGCCGTCAAGGCGCAGCGGCAGATCGCTCTCGAGACGGGCAACCAAGACGTAGAGGTAAAGCTCGTCAATTCCGCACTCGTCAGCATCCACATTGATGGCTACAAGGTGAGCAATCCGATTAGTTTTCAAGGTAAGGATGTAGCGGTGCAGATCTACACAGCGTTTGCTCCCATGGTGCACATTGGTGCGCTCGAGCGCGTAGCTGATGAGCTGGCGCTCGACCTCGTGGCGGTAGCGGCTGAGCCCTTTGCGGTGAGTCGGAGTGTACTAGGTACAGATGCGAATAGCTCATTTACGGCTATTCTTGCCGACGTTGGTGGCGGCACGACAGACATTGCGGTGGTGAATGATGGTGGTGTGGAAGGGACGCGGATGTTTGGCATTGGTGGGCGCAGCTTTACTAATACGATTGCCAACGAGTGCGCCATTAGCTACAACGAGGCCGAGAAGCTTAAGGTTGCGACTAATCACGAGCAGATGAAACAAGAGCTTAAGCAGCATTTTGATACCGCGATTGATAAAACCCTCGATGTCTGGCTAGCAGGAGTTGATCTTGCCCTCAGCGAGTTTATCTCGGTCGATCACCTGCCTAATCGTATCTTGCTCTGCGGTGGTGGGGCAAGCCTCAAGCCACTAGTCAAAGCCCTCGAGACGCGCGATTGGTATACCGACCTCCCCTTCACACGCCGGCCAGTGGTGCAGCATATCAAGCCCAGTGATGTCTCGGGCGTGGTCGACCTGACGAACAAGGTCAGCGACCACTCATTTATCACCGCGATGGGTCTCTTGCGTGTGGGCTATGATACGATGATTGGGGCAAGTGAAACAGAAACACTACGCAATAAATTGAATAAAATGTTGAGGATCTAAATGCAAAAAGATGTCATTTATATCGATACCGAGGACGACATTACCGCCATCATTGGCAAGGTGAAGGACTCCTCGCAAAAAATCGTCGCACTTGTGCCACCCAAGCGGATTGGTGCTATGCAGAGCGCTGTCAACCTCAAGCTCGTCCAGCGCGCTGCTGAGCAAGCAGGTAAGCGGCTCGTCATTATCACTGGCAACCAAGCGCTCTCGACTTTGGCGGCTTCGGCAAGTATCCCCACGGCGCGGACATTGCAAAGCCGGCCGGAAATGGCTGAGATCCCAGCGCTCGAGGTCGATGACGAAGATGTCATTGATGGTAGTGAGCTCGGACCAGAAGATCCTGAGCCAGTAACGCCTGATACTTCTGTACCGGCTCGTCCTGCCACCCGCTCGGCTGCCCGCAAGACGCCAGATGACGATGACAAAGCAGCTGATACGTCGGCTGCCTCAGATCTCAAGAAAAAGGTGAAGGTACCAGACTTCAACAAAATGCGTAAGAAGCTCTTGATCGGCGGTGCGGCACTCGTTGTCCTGATTGTTTTCTTGGTGTGGGCAATTTTCTTCGCACCATATGCGACCATCACTATCAAGGCGCGTACCTCTGATTTGCCACTCAGTACCCGCGTCACGATTGGCGATTCGCTTGGCTCAAACCTGCAGGAAGGGACGATCAAGACGACGACCAAGACAACGCGCAAGACTATCTCGGTCGACTTCACTGCCACTGGCAAAGAAGATGTTGGTGCAAAGGCAACGGGGACGGTGCGCTTTACGCCAGCTTCGTTTGACGTCTTGCGCAATGGAGCGACGATCGACGCCGGGACGACTATTACGTCCGAGAATGGCATGCAGTATAAGACGACATCGTCGGTGGTGTTTGACTCTAATGCGTCGGGTGGCGACCTGATGCGAGGCCGCACAACAGAGGTCACTGCGGTCGAGAGCGGCACGAAGTACAATGGTGCATCGGGCTCGGCCAAGGGCCCCTCTGGCTTCTCCGTCTCCTTCACGCATGATACTTCTGGTGGTACAGACAAGACGATT
Organism: uncultured Candidatus Saccharibacteria bacterium; assembly: GCA_938036845.1. Classification (GTDB taxonomy): domain Bacteria; phylum Patescibacteriota; class Saccharimonadia; order Saccharimonadales; family Saccharimonadaceae; genus Saccharimonas. Next base: position 16,825 of record CALHWA010000106.1, read on the forward strand.
ACTACGGTGCAGCGCAGCGATATCGAGCAAGCGAGGAATAGACTCAATAGTTCACTTGATAGTAATGGTGCCAAGCGCGAGCTTGCCTCACAATTTAATGGTGACAGCTATATCATTCTTAATGACACCTTCAAACAAAACGACAGCGATATCCAGCCCAATGTCAAGGTGGGTGGTGAAGCAACCGATGGCAAAGCCCAGCTGACCGGTGCGGTAGAGTACTCCCTCTCGGCGATAGAGAAGCGCGAGGCCAGCATCTTCCTTGACGCGTATTTTAAGCAGCAGATCGATGGCAAAGCCAACCAGCAAGTCCATAGCAACGGCGTCAATAAGCTCTCGGTGACTAATGTTTCGGCTAATGGTAATGCCTACAATGCGACTATCACGACCAATGGTAAAATCGGTCCCAAAGTCGACGAGTCTGAGCTCAAAGACTACGCTAAGGGCAAGCGCTATGCCGAGATTCGCTCGCATGTTGAGAAGATCGAGGGGGTGAGCTCGGCTGATGTCTCGTTCTCACCATTCTGGGTGCAATCAGCACCAAATGACACGAATCGAATAAAGGTGGTATTTGACCTCAATGAACAATAAACGAACATACTTAGCGCTTGATGTCGGCGAACGGCGGATTGGCGTGGCAATTGCCGATCCGTCCGTGCGAATTGCTGTCGCATATGATACGATTGAAGTGGATGGTAGTGAACTTGAGCAGATCACTCAGCTGATTATGAGTGAGCGTGTTGGGGTGGTTGTCGTCGGCTACCCGCGCAATCAATCGGGCGAGCCAACGGCTCAGACTACTTATGTCGAGCGGTTTGCGACCCAATTGACGGATATCGCGCCGCGCTTGGCATTTCAAGATGAGTCGCTCACCAGTGTACAGGCTGAGGAGTATCTTCGTGCTCAAGGAAAGCCGTATAGCAAGGGTGCTATTGATGCTGTTGCTGCCAGTATTATTTTGCAAGACTATTTGGAGACGCACTATGACTGATTTTCGCCGCCAGCCAGGCCGAGGCTTCCAGGTAGGGAATCCAAACCCACCACTGTCGCCACCACCAGTAGAACGCATCGCACCGCGGTCGGGGCGCTCAGCTGCAGTGGGGGCTTCGGGGCGAGCTGCGTCACCGTATATGCACCGCTCGGAGCCACATCGCCCAATGGTGGGGCAACAACAGCCACAATCGACACAATCTATCCAGCCGCAACCAGCACCATCTTCTGAGCCGCAGCAGGCATATGACCCCTACGCGTGGGTGAGTAGGCCTCAGCCACAGCCTCAACCA
>CALHWA010000107.1 GCA_938036845.1 uncultured Candidatus Saccharibacteria bacterium
ATAGCCATATTCGAATTGGCGTGTATGAGCAAGAGATTGCCCCGACGTATCTTGGCCTCACACTAGCCCAGGCCATCGAGCAAATGCACCTCGACCGTGGGTTGCCAATTGGCCAGACTAAGCTCCGCCAACTGATGAGCGACTACCTCTTTGCTGAGACGGATGGTGATGTGCCACTCGCTCGCCTCAGTGGTGGGCAGAAAGCGCGTTTCCAGATTATTAGTATGCTAGCCAATGAGCCGCAGTTGCTCATTCTCGATGAGCCTACCAACCACCTTGATCTACCCAGTATCGAGGAGCTCGAGGCAGCGCTGGAGCGCTATACTGGCGCTATCCTCTATGTCAGCCACGACAACTACTTTCGGCAAAAGTTGGGTGGCGAGGTGGTGCAGATTGGGGCACAGTAAGAGGTAGTCTCATCGTAAAATATCAACTGCTTCTACACCCCTTCTCTCAAGTACACGCCTTTCAATACCATGAGAACTCGCATGCATGGTAGACCCACCTCTCGTAGTGGTGAACGTGAGCATTACAACAAGTCTCTACTTCTCTGCTCTGCACCTTTCTATCTACTATTTCACATCGGTGGAGTGTGTATTGATTAATTTTAGGATTATGTAAGCTTCGGACATGAGAGCTTATCATATGCACACTATACTGTGCATAATTTCGTACCAACATATTGCTTACGGTTGCAATCTACGCTATTGTAGAAGCAATGAGACTGAACAAAGATAGATCAAGCGCGGGGTTTGCTCTGCCAACGGTAATCGTGGCATCGGTGGTGGCAATGATGCTACTCCTCGTGGCGGCGTCTGCGTCGACGGCGATTCGCGGAGGGCTCTACGCTCAGCACTACCGGCGCTTGGCCCGTGAGGCGGCCGAGAGTGGCGTCGTCCTTGCCAGCAAATGTCTTGAGCTCAATAACGACCTCGCGCAGTGGTCAGATGCTGCAAAATTGCGGCCTAATACCGATTGCAAAGGTACAATAGTCGCTGGCCGCACCCAGTATGTTCAGCAGGACGGCAATGTGCGCACAACCTTTGAGGTGGGTGAGCCAGAGCGCCGTGAAGGGAGTATTCAGCGCATTACAGCGGTGGGTCGGACGGAGCTTATTCGGACGACGGATGGCGCAGTGTGGAAGAGCTATGAATATCGCCTAGCGGGCCAAGCGGGCCTGAGTACGCTGCTCGATAGCGTCTCGTTTGGCTATGCGGCTGGTGGTGGATTTACATTTAATGGAGCATTTTTTACTGTCATCGATGAGTTTGGGCGGCCACGTTCAGCAGGGTTCAATGGCTTTGGCCAGCTGGGAGTTGGTTCGACTACCGATACACTCACGCTCAAGCAATTTAATATTCCTGCTAACAAGCGCGTCGTACGTACCTACACCAACTTCCTCTCTCATGGCCGTAACCTGTTTGCCCTCACGGAGAATGGCGAGGTATGGGGTGCGGGGCTGCATAACTTTGGGCAGATTGGTAACCCGAGCCAAATTATTGCATGGGTAACAAACCCCGTCCAGTTTGTACTGCCTGGCAATGACAATGTTGCGACCTTCGTATCGCCGCTGGGGATTGTCACCTTTGTCGTGACATCTCAGGGGAACGTTTATGTAGCTGGCTCCAACGACAAAGGTGTTGCCGGTATTAACTCGACCGCTCCGACAATAAAGATGCCGACCAAAATGCCCTTCCCTGAGAAGATCCGGGCTGATGCTCACTCCTGGGCAGTCGACAGCAAGACGGCTTATGCGATTGGTGAGAGTGGTGCGGTCTATGGCTGGGGCAATAATGAGTTTGGCCAGCTCGCTCAGGGCGATATCAATGAGCGGCGAGCACCCGTCCGCTTGGGTGACTTTGGCAAGCCCGGCAAGACCAAAGCAGTGCAGCTCGCCTTTGACGGCGATACGGTCTATATTCGCGATAGTGCAGGGGCAGTCTACTCGGCGGGCAAGACAAACTATGGCCAAGCAGGGGTGCCGACCTTCCGGCTGCGTGCGGGGGTGTCAGACCGTTGCTTGGCGGCGGTGGGGGCAAACCTCAGGACAGAAAAGTGCTCGGGTGCTGCTGCAAACCAAAAGTGGCACTTCGACCGGACGAATAACGCCCTGCAAGTCGAGTCAAACCCAGGTGGAGGCCAAAACCGCTGTGTCGAGGCAACTGGCCATAATAATGAAGAGACGCGTATGCGGTGGTGCGCTTGGTGGTCTAATGGCAAGCGCTTCGACTTCCGCTACCCAGCAGGTGCATGGAGCCATGTCTACCTTAGCAATAGCACCGACATTGGTGGCCGGGGCCTATGTGTTGCTGAAGTCAATATCGCAACTGGTGGTGAGACGAGGATGAATTCGTGTGAGTACTATGCAGACAGAACATTCTTGCCATATAATCCAACACTCGAGCGTATTGCACCATCTGGAGTAATAGACATCACGACCGACCAGTACTTTGCCGCTATGGTCTATGCCAATGGCGAGGTCAAGACCTTTGGCCTGAATAACGGCGCACTAGGCAATGGCGTCTATGTCGATACATCCAATCTTGATGCCCACAAGCGCCAGGTATATAATCCAACCCCAGTTAAATTCATCCTCCCTCCTGGCGTTAAGGCTGTTTCGTCCTGGACGACCTCTAACGGTATTGACCCTAAAAATGCGAATGTTTTCGTCGTCACGAGCGATGGTCGCGTCTTTGGTGCGGGCAGCAATATAACTGGCCAGCTAGGCCTTGGGCATGTCGGTGGTGGCACCAATGGCATCTACCCCACTCCGCAGCAAATGCTCGTCCTTGGCACGCAGGGCAACTTAGCATCGTATGTGCGCTCGGGTTATGGCACAACGGTGGTTTATACTAATAATCGCAAAGTCTTTACAGTGGGAAACAACTCCAACGGCCAGCTGGGTGATGATACAACCACCACCAACCCAACGCCTCGTGCCAACAAAAATACAAATGCCCAGCGCCACGTGAAGTTCTACTAGGCAGAGCATAGCTGCGAGAGGTGCAACCTCTACCGATTGCTAGTACGAGAAGCTTATATACACATAATAGCGATGTGAGTGAGAGACCTTATATTTAGTCAATATATTTTTAAGCATCAGTATTACATGATGAGTATCTACAAGTAAGAATAAAACATAATAACTCTGTTCAAAAACAATAAATTAGTAACAAGTATGACTGCCCAGGAACCCCTTATTGAGTCAAACAAAAAAAGCATGAACAATATATGTGTACTATCATGCCGCTCCATTCCCCTTGCATGTAAGCAGCTAATAACAAAACTCACTGCCCTTCCCAAGCAGTGAGTTGATATATGCGATAAACGACCAAGCTATGCTTCTGGCAATAATCCCTTTGCTACAAGGAGTTCATCAATCCGAGCTCGGTCGAAGCCGTAGACGATCTCGCCAGCAATGTCTGTGACTGGAATACCCTGGGCTTTGCCGCCAGTTTTGGCAGCGAGCTCGTCCTGAGCACCAGGCGTTTTCTCGATGTCCTTCACGGTATAACTCACGCCGAGCTTGTCGAGATATTGCTTCTCTGTTTTGCAATAGGCGCACCACTCTGCGCTATATACTATGACTGATGGTGTTGTACTCATATTATTCCCCTTTCGCTCTTGCTAGTATAGCATGGGTGGAGGTGGAGTTGGCAAGCGTACTAGGCGGACGGCGCACGGCTTCTTTCTCAGCATTAGCTCTATGAGTGTGGGGAGGCTAATCCTCCGTAGTGTATTGACTCGTCAGATACCAGCCGCCATCGTGCGGTGATTGATACGCGCGTAACTGCACATCCAGCTGGTATTTGCGGAGCTCGGCGATGGCGCGCAAGGCGGCGGCTTGGCTCGGATAGCGCTTCTTAGCTGCTTCGCTGCGCGGTGGGCGGTAAGGCTGATGCTTAGGCGTTTTATTGCGGCGTGGCATAGCTCTAGTATACGCGGCTTTGCAATGCGACGCCAGTTGTCTTGCATACATCCTCTCAAGGAATGGTTATAAAAGTTAATGGAATATAGAGAAGAGCAGTAACTCCACGCCAAATCATCATGATCTATGCGCGCCCTATTGGCTCAAGGGGTGAAGAAAGAGGCTAGGATACCAAGAGAAGCCAGTGCCTTGAGATTCATACCCAACTGTTGCTTTCCTCTTTACGTCTGCCGAGCCTCCTGGTACAATAAGGCCATATGAGTACGGAGTCTCGTGAGAATGCCCGCTCGCACGGTAGCCAAGTGGTTAGTGTGCTGTGGCGTGCTGCACTAGGGACGACCTGGCGAATGGCGGTGCCAACTGTTGGGTTGTTTTTGCTCGGAGTCTGGGCAGACCGGCAGTTTGCAACTAAGCCGTGGCTGATGTTTGCTGGCCTCATGGTCGGCATTGTCCTTGCGGCTGGGCTCATTACGCACCAAATTAAGGGAGGTCATCGCACATGATGTTTTTTGCGGCAGTGCCACACATCTCAGTCAAGGCAGACGAGGTGTTTTCGATCGCTGGCTGGCCAATTACTAATGCCAATCTCGTTGGTCTGCTGGGTCTCATTGTCTTGGCTTGGCTCATGTTTCGCACGCGTGCTGCAGTGCTGGGCAAGAAGAAGGCGAATTTTGCAACTCGCTTGATTGTCTGGTGCTTTGAGGGGCTGTACAATACCGTTGGGCAGGTCATCCCCAGCAAGAAATGGACGCGGCGCGTTGCCCCACTCGTTATTACGATGTTTTTCTTTATCGCCGCGCAATATTGGCTGGGGCTATTGCCAGTTGTTGGGCCGGTGATGGTTGGCCATACACCACTATTCCGTGGCCAAAATGCCGATCTTAACATGACCTTTGCCCTCGCAGCCGTTACGATCGTTATGGCGCAGGTATATGCAGCCCGCGAGCTTGGCTTTGTGGGCAACCTCAAGCGGTATTTTGTTAATCCACTGCGTGATCCGATCATGTCTTTTGTCGGGATTCTCGAGATTGTGGCAGAGTTCTCGCGCTTACTGAGCCTGTCCTTCCGTCTGTTTGGTAATGTGCTCGCGGGTGAGATTTTGATCGCGATGATCGCTTACCTCACTCAGGCGGCAATGCCAGCGGTATTGCAGCCGTTCTATCTCTTTGAGCTATTTATTGGTGGCATTCAGGCCTACATCTTCTTTATGCTTTCAACCGTGTTTATTTCACTCGGATTGGCGCATCACGGCGGTGATGAGGAAAAAGATACGCACTCAAGCACTTCGACTTCTTCAGACGCGAACCTCGTGACCGAAGGAGCAAAATAACATTGGTAATAACTAAATAAGGAGAAATAATTATGAAAGACATCGCATTTACCCTGGCGTATGCTATCCCAGCAGCGTTTGCTGCGATCGGGTGTGGTTGGATCGGTGCCAACGCCATGAAGGCAGCTGGTCGCAACCCAGAGAAGATTAACGACCTACGCACCATGATGATCCTTGGTATCTCGTTTATCGATGCTTTGGCTATCATTGGTTTTGTGGCCGCGATCGTCGGCAAGGTGATGTAAGGAGTTCGCACTCGTGAATACCCTGCACTATTTTGCATCGACAGAGGCGGGTGGTGGCGATTTGTTCTCGTCGCTTGGTCTTGATTGGCAGCTGTTTGTCCTGCAAATGGTGGCATTTGTGGTGCTGCTCTTGGTCTTGAAGAAGTGGGTCTATCCACCGCTGCTCGACATGCTCGATCAGCGCGATGCGAAGATTCGCGATGGTCTCAAAGCAGCTGAGAAAGCGCAAAAGGCAGCTGACGAGACCGAGGAGCGCACTGCTGCAATGCTCAAGAAAGCCCGCCACGAGTCGCAAGAAATTGTGACCGCTGCCAAAACTGAGGCAGCGAGCATGGTAAGCGATGCCAAGGACGACGCCCACACGCAGGCCGAGCGCATCTTAGAATCGGCTCGCACCCAGACACAGACGGAGCTAGCCGAGGCTAAGCGGGCGCTGCGCCGGGAGATGGTCGACATGGTCGTCGAGGCAACGCGTGCAGTGACCGCTGAGACTGTCGACGCGTCGAAAGACCGCCAGCTGATCGAGAAGCATCTGACCAAGCTTGATAAGGAGCAGCGCTGATGGCGGCCGGTTTTTCGCGCCGCCGCCTCGCTGCGTATGTCGCTGAGCAGATTGCTGCTGGTGCTGAGGTGTCTGCCTTACTGCAGCAAGTTGCCGCCTGTCTTATTGACACCCGTGCAACGCGTGATGTCGATGTGGTGGCAGCAACGATTGAGGAAGCGCTAGCTGAGCGCGGTATCGTTGTCGCTGAGGTCACGACGGCACATGCACTGTCGACTGCCTTGCAAAAGCAGCTCAAGACAGAGGTCACGGCACTTGCTGAGCAGAGTGGCACTGCGCCAGTTACGTCAGTACAGCTCCGCCAAGTTGTCGACCCGTCGGTGATCGGTGGCGTGAAGATCGCTCTGCCAGGCCAGCGCTACGATGGCACTATCCAACACAAACTAACCGCCCTTGCGGGCACGAAATAAGAGGAATTATACATGGCTGAAACAACAGTTACAGAGTTGTCCGAGAGCTTGCGGCAAGCGATCGCAGGCCTGGAAGCCTCTGAAGGACTAGAGCAGGTCGGTATCGTGACCCGAGTGGGTGATGGTGTGGCCTGGGTACATGGCTTGCGCCACGCTGGCTATAGCGAGGTGCTCGAGATCGAGACCAAAACAGGTGTCGTTGAGGCATTTGCCCTCAACCTGATGGAAGATGAGATTGGTGCTGTGCTGCTTGGCAGCGACCAAGGTGTGGCTGCTGGCGACCGCGTTAAGCTCAAGGGCGAAGTGCTGAGTGTGCCAGTTGGTAAGGAGCTGCTTGGCCGCGTGGTGAACCCGCTCGGTGAGCCGCTTGATGGTGGCCCAGCTATTACTACTGCGCAGCGTGGCTTGGTAGAGCGCGAGGCGATCGGTGTGATGGGTCGAAAGAGTGTGCACGAGCCACTGATGACTGGTATTATGAGCATCGATGCGATGTTCCCGATTGGCCGGGGCCAGCGTGAGCTCATCATTGGCGATCGCCAGACCGGTAAGACGGCAATCGCACTCGACACGATGATCAACCAAGCCCGTCAAAAGACTGGCGTGGTGAATGTCTACGTTGCGGTTGGGCAGAAGCTGAGTAAGATTGCTCGCCTGGTTGAGCGCCTCAA
>CALHWA010000108.1 GCA_938036845.1 uncultured Candidatus Saccharibacteria bacterium
TGCACAGTATGCTGCTCGGCGGCTTTGCGCTGCAGCGTCACTGCCAGGCCAAGCTCCTCCACGATAATCTCAGCAATCTCAAAATCAATTCGCTGGTTGATCGTTACCGTAAAGCCATTCTTGAAGAGCTCGCCAATCAGCTTCGTGACCGGCAGATTCAGGGTTTGGGCCAGCTCACCAACAGTGATCGAATCGGCAATGACCAACACTTTTTCAGACTGACTCATACACACACTCCTTTCTGCCGGTCGAAGCCGGTCATCTTTTGTAATTTACTAGTTATTTTTTCTTGTCAGCGAGGCTTAGGCTCACTTTATGCGCATCTTTGTCGATGTCAAGAATGACAAAGCTCTTGCGCTCATTGAGTGTAAAGACCTTCTCTGGGTCGGCACCGCCGCTGCCTAGCTCGCTCACGTGCACCAGTGCTTCGACCGCTGGGCTAATCTGAACAAAGGCACCATATGGGGTAATGCGCGTGACTGTACCCTCGATGGTCTGGCCCTTGGTGAATTGATCCACCTCATCAAGCCATGGATCCTTGGTGAGCTGCTTCATACTTAGGCTTAGGCGATCTTTATCGATGCTAATGATCTTCGCCTCAACGCTCTGACCGACCTTCACATAGTCGGCTGGGTTGTTCACGCGCTCCCAGCTAATCTCTGAGATATGGATAAGCCCCTCGATCCCTTCGACATTCACGAAGACACCAAAGTCCACCACACCAGTCACGACACCCTTGACGGTGTCGCCAACCTTGAGCTTCTCAAAGTGAGCCGCCAGGCCGTCCTTGATGGCTTCTTTTTCGCTAAAGATCAGCTTGTTAGCCTTACGGTCGCAGTCGAGAATACGCACCTTGAGCGTCTGGCCCACCAGGGTGTTAAGCCGTGCCAAGATCTCATCCTTATCGGCACCACCCACCCGTGGGTAGTGCTCAGCCGACAGTTGCGACACCGGCAAAAAGCCTCGCACGCCTTCGTACTCAACCAGCATACCACCGCGGTTAGCGTCGTATGGCGCCACCTCGATGATCTCACCAGCATCCATCTTGGCCATTGCTTCTTCCCAGCCACGGTCCTTGGCTGCTTTGCGCAGGCTCAGCAGGCTATAGCCATTCTCGAGCTCACTATCTACCACACTGGCTGTTACTTCATCACCAACTGCTAGCGCCTTAGCCGGGCCAATCTCGCGCCGTGGCACATAGCCAACCCCTTGCGGGCCTAGGTCTATTAATACATCTCGTTTGCGCACCGATAATACGCGGCCAGTTACGACCTCGCCGGTTACTAGTTGCTTGACGCCGTCGCCAGCGAGCAAATCATCCATTGTTAAGGCTTGTGTTGCCATAAGTCTTGGTACAGACTCCTCTTATTAATTATATTATGAGACACGCCGGCCGAGCGGCGCACCATTCCTCTGTATTATACACAAAGTCGCTGCAAGCGTCAAAACCTGGAGCTTCTCAGTCTCACCTCTATGAATAATCAGCCCAAACAGATAGCCCACACAGCACACTCATCGCACCAAAAGTACTCCAGCCCAGTAAATCACAGAACTTGCCGCCCCACAGTCGCTGGCCTCTAGATATTCTCTTGTGCGATAGGTTTGCTGTTGTATTTCCAGATCATACTATAAGGTTTAAGGGCTTTGGCTCAGCAGTCTGAGAACGCCAAGCCACTTGCCTCGGCCTGCTCCTCTCACTCATGTTATATATAGCACAAACGACCATGCAGTTGTATACACAACGATGCTATAATCACAACATCTATATCACCTCTCTCAAATAATAACTACTCCTGTTCTGCACAGGGGTAATTATTGTGTTGTCTATGAAACAGCGTCGATGTTGTATATCTTACAGCGCGGGTGTACGCGACTTGCGGTAGGCTAGTGCTACACCAGCCAGGCTACTCACTGCCACAACGGCTGCCAGGCCCTCGGCCGGGCCGGTTTGTGGCAAAGCGCTCACTTGCTGGGTAGATTGGGTCTGCGAAGGAGTGCTGGAGCTAGTTGATGGCGTTGCGGCAGGCGTACTTGAGCTGTGAGACTGAGTAGACTGAGTTGATTGGCTTTGGCTTTGTGTAGTCGTGCTCGATGCACCGCTGGTTGCACCATTGGTTGCAGTTGACGTGGTGTTTTTCTTGTCTTGCAACTGAGTTTCTTTCGTCTCTTTGCTCTTGCTGGCCTCTGTTGATTTGCTGTTGAGGCTATCGACTAGCTTGTCGTTGGCGCTCTTATTGCTCTGGGTTGATTCCTTTTTCTTAGCGTCAGTGGTGGTAGTACTTGCCACTTGCCGGGCGCTGCTGTTGTGGCTATTCTTGACGATTAAGACCCCGCCAACCAGTGCGAGCGTCAGCACTGTCCCGACGACGACGTATCCGATAATTGATCCTTGCTGCTTCATTGCCAAACCTTCGTTTACGTTACTCTTTCTATTATACCGTAATCGATCGCAAAACGCAACGCACGCGCTCTATTAATCATACATCTCATCTTGCCCCTCTTGAGCTCGCCATCCACCGATACTTCGCACCGTCCACTAGGCATTGCAAGCAGGTTGTGCTACACTGATCTTGACACGTACAATACACGTACAATACACGAACAAATCATAATCTCCACCTCTGTCAAATCATGCGAAGTATCTATTGTTTCGCTAGCTGGTTCGCATGCCGATAGACGTGGCTATATCACCACCACCCATGCCACTCGATCAGCTTATCTCTCACCTCACCCAGCACGCTCGCACATCGGGCATTGCGCCACTCACCTTTCGCCCAGGTAGCTATTTTCATTGGCACCACCCAAGCTGCACGGTTTATTACGATCCACACGACGCCCAGGCCTCTGCCTACCTCCTCCACGAGTACGGTCATGCACTCCTGGGGCACTGCGGCTATGCGCGCGATGTGCAGCTCGTTGCAATGGAGCGCGCTGCATGGAGCACTGGCTGCCGCGTCGGAGCTGGCTGGCAGCTGACGGTCGACGATGATCTTATTGAGTCCTCCCTCGACACCTACCGCGACTGGCTCCATGCCCGCTCGCACTGCCCACACTGCAACGCAACTGGCTTACAGCGCAGCGATGGCACATACACCTGCCTCGCCTGCTTCACCCACTGGCACGCCAACAGCGCCACTACCTGCCAACTCCGGCGTTATGTTGTAAAAAGCACGATAATATAACTCAGCCTTATTATCGCAGTAATTCTCGCACACTGCCCGCCACTTTGCCCCCACCAGCACAATGCGGGAGAATGTCGCTCAGGCAGCCATAGCAGCAATGCAAAGCCACCACGCAAGAAAACTGCAAACCCCCAGCACCCAAAAAACACCTCCCAGCTATACGGGAGGTGTTTTAAGCAATGCCTGCGCCGCCTCTAAGCAGCGAGAGCGACATCCGATTGCGGAGCAGCCGCGACAGCATCATCGGCCTTTTTGGTGCGGCGAGAGATTCGGCCACCCTTAGCGCCAGCCACACGGGCGAGTTGTGGGTTAGCCGCAAAGCCGCCAGTGCGGCCATTCTTACCGCCCTTGGCTCCAATCTTGGCGTAGAAGTTAGGGTCTTTAGAGATGTTTTTTTGCGCAGCCTTCAGGCCGCCAGCTTTTGTTCCCGCCATAGGGTTACTCCTTATTTATATATTTATCAGAGGTACGTTGCCAGTGTAGGCTAGCAAATCCTCGCTACATACCATATATGATATGTATCATGATTTAAATATAGCATACTGTATATGTTTTGTCAACGTTTACATGAGCATTTTCAGATTGCATTATTGGTATTGCATTTAAGACGCCTATGCTATATACTAAGTATTAGCTTTGGTTTGGGTCGTTTCCGCCAAGGTCCACCACAACAATTCTCGTTTGCTGCGAGATTCGAGAATGAAAAAACAACCCTGCGCATACAGGGTTGTTTTTGTTATCTGGTATAGATCCCTCTATTCTTTTGAGACTAGGTCTCTTTCGCTTACATAGGACGAGTATAAAGTAGGCCTCTACTACCTAGCCAAAAAAGGGTCGACACTGCACACGTCGACCCTCTAACACTTTGAGAAATAGGTATCAATATCATTCCTCGGCTTTCTTAGATCCAACCGCTTCGTCCATACGCCACACGGCCAAGCTGGCTAATAGTACGAGGCCGAAAAGGATCATTACGCCACTCTTCAGTGTGGCTATGATGCCGCTGAGACGCTTCGTATTGCACGAGCTGTGGGTGAAGTATATTCATAATATTCATAGAATATGGCGATGCATCGCTTTGGACCAGCTGAGCTTCATTGCTGCCATCATCCACTGCCGTGCCCGCCCCAAAGACCCCTATTGCATCCGGCGTAATAGTCAGCGCAGCCCGATGATTCCGTGGGTCGGGGAGCGAGACGACTGGTTCGCCCAGCGTGATAAATCGCATATCTGCAAGGTGCGACATATCAACCAAGCTCATCTTGAGTGTATGACCCTCTGCCTTGCGTGGTATAGGCCCACTATCGCTCTCATCACAGAGGTACAGAAGTGCACGATTGTGCCGCATGCTTACTGTTAGTGCATAGGGTGACTGTGCATCGTACATTGTATAGACAACACTCTCATCGGGCTGTGGCAGTAAAGCTGCTTCTCGCGCGACATCAATCTGCGTACCAGCTGCACCCACAACAAGCATCTCTTGCCCGTATGGGTTATCTCCTACTGGTGGTTCGAGTATTCGCTGACGTCTCGCAATCTCCCCTCTGTCATAATACAATACATCGGCAGGTCGCATGGAACGCTCGCTATAGTGATTCTTGGTTGATGGTGGTCGTTGTTCTGTCATAAGAACACTCCTTTTTTGGTTATGGTTATCACATCATCACTGCATTGCCATTAAGATACTCATGACCCACCAGCGGTAGTGCCTCACTCATCCAAGATACCCCAAGTCGCAGAGCAAGCACCCCTCTCTAGCGATTATACAATAGAATGGTACATTTGTACTAAAAACGTTCTGAATTTTATAGAAAATGCACACTACGTTGGCGATTTATATATCAAAAACCAGCCTCATCTCTTTGATAGGCTGGTTTTGCTCGTTTCAATTAAAATAACGCTATTCTTGCTCGGCTTCTTCTGCCGACTTTAGCGCCTCAAGCCCTTCTAGCGTCCAGCCAATATAGCCAAGCGTTCGCGCCGCTTCGTCCGTCTTACCGCTCTCATAGCTCTGGCTGGCTTGCTCCAGCAAATATTCTGGGTCACGCTTCGTATTGTATTCGCTAAGAGCTTCTGGCGATAGTGGGTATGATTCGGCGTGTTTGACTGGCATGTCGCTTCTCCTTGTTTTTGTTACTTAGGTACTCTATATAATACTCTCTCTCTAGATTTTGCAAGCAAGTAGCAAACTTCGCACCTATAACTACTGTCGAATCCGTTATCACCTCTTTCAATCTATGTGACATCTCACCGCACACGTCAATAGAAAGGTAACGCATAGCCAGAGCCTCATCTGAAGCATACCAATACCACACCTAAATAAACCATACCGGCAAGCATCAAGCTATTAATAAAATCATCCCCAAAGATAAAAGCCACCCTATTCGGATGGCTCTTATATAATTCGGCACCGTGCTAGTTTCCCACTAAAAGCAG
>CALHWA010000109.1 GCA_938036845.1 uncultured Candidatus Saccharibacteria bacterium
CCTAACTCCTACGCCGACGTCTACATTACCGATGTCAATGGTAAGGCGCAGAGCGTTGCCTTCGACCCATTCTCGCTGATGATGCTGGTCGTGGGTGGATCGATCCTACTCTTCCCAATCGTCACCTTCGTTGCTGTTGCTACGCAGCTGGGTGGGGCACAGCGCGAGAAGCGCTACGCCGCTCTGCGCCTTGTGGGTGCGACCAAGGGGCAAGTGGCTCGTGTGCTGCTACTCGAGTCGCTACTGGCTTCGCTGGCTGGTGTGGTGCTAGGCCTCGTTATCTTTACACTCACGCAGAGCTCGCTGCACGGCTTCTTCTATGGCGACATGCGTTTCTGGCCAGCTGATCTTGCGCTGCAGTGGTACCAATATATTATCATCGTTGGTGTGACCCTTGGCCTAACGACGTATGTCAACTGGCGCCGGATGCGCAAGGCGCAGCTCTCGCCACTGGGCGTCTCGCGCTCAGCCGAAAAGACGAAGAAGCTGCGGGCGTGGCGCGTCATCCCCCTAGCATTTGGCCTCAGTATCTTTGGCTGGATGGCGTCGAAGCCTGGGCACGATTGGATGGCTGAGCGAGCAAGTGAGAGCTCTATACCGACCCTCATTCTCTTTGCAGCCTTCCTCAGTGTGATGTTTGGCTTGGTGCTGGCTGGCGGCTGGCTGACGAATAAAATCGCTCGCATCGTAGCACGCTATGCACGCAGTGGCTCGGCCTTGATCGCGGGCAAGCGAATTGCCGTCCATTCGCAGACCGTCTTTCGCAGTGTGAGCGGGGTAGTGCTGGCCCTCTTTGCGGGGAGCTTCTACCTCTCAGCGGTGAGTGGTATTGATGCCCTCAACGCTTCATCGGTGGCCAACAACGGTTACTCGCAGCTGCGCAGCAACGCTGTAGCGATCACTTCGCAAGATCATACCTTGCAGCCCGATACCCAAAAGATCCTGAGCGAGCAGCCATACATCACCAATGTTGCCCCAATGTATCCTATTGCTGGTGACAATGGCCGCATCCAAGCTCGTGCCATCCGTTGTAGCGACCTCGCTATCTACACCGAGCACAGCTGCCCCAGCGGTGCACAGGGTGATCACTATGCTTTGCTCGACTTCAACGGTGCCGTCGTCAAGACCGTCTCGCTCGCCGAGCAGCCAGTCAACACCAATGGCCCTAAGGATTATCTCCTCACTGTTGCCCATAATGATGACGTGGAGAAGGTGCGCGCCCTTGTCTATGCTCGCCAGACTCCGCAGGACTTTCTCTACATCCGCAGTGGGGACTTCGAGAAGCACCCGCAGATCAACCCTATCATCAAGAACTTCGCCGAGATGGCCTACGCTGGTATGGGTGTGACACTCTTCGTCGCAGTGGCAAGCTTGATCGTCTCGACGATTGGTGGATTGTTTGAGCGGCGGCGCTCGCTCTACACGCTGCGCCTCGGTGGCATGCGCCTGGGTCAGCTCAAGCGCCTCATCATGACGGAGTCGCTAGTGCCGCTACTGAGTGTCTCACTCCTCTCGTGCGCCATTGGGGTGTGGGTCGGTACCGTCTTCGTCACAACCTTCTCTGCCTCACTTAAGCCAACGCTCTCACCGCTGTACTTTGCCATCGTTGGTGGGGGGCTCATCGCCGCCATCATCGGCATCTACCTGGTGCTGCCCATGGTGCGCAAGCTTACCGACCCAGAGGCAAACCAAACAGAGTAGGGAAATAGTACGCTCAGCGCGTTACTTCCTCGCATAGCAAAACACCTCCTTTTGTGGGGGTGTTTTTTGCTACATTATTATACGTAGTGTGTCGCTGTAGTATCGATTTTTTGCTCCACCCGCCCATCGATTGCTATACTGGGTGTATGACCCATCCACTTGACCCATCCACGCCAGACCAAACCCAAGCCGCTCAGCTAGCGCACCTCGCTGAGGAGATTATCGCCGCCAAGCTCTGCCCCGAGCTGGCTGCCCAGGCAACGCAGCTGGTGCTGGGTGATGGCAACCCCAATGCCGACATCGTCTTTGTGGGGGAGGCGCCCGGTAAGAATGAAGATCTGCAGGGCAAGCCCTTTGTGGGGGCAGCAGGGAAGTTTCTCGACGAAATGCTTGCCACAGCTGGCCTGGTGCGCAGCGATGTGTATATTACCAATATCGTTAAATATCGCCCACCCAATAATCGCGACCCACTGCCGGAGGAGAAGCGCGCCTTTTGGCCGTACCTCATGCAGCAGCTCGATATTATCCAGCCAAAGGCGGTGCTGACGCTTGGCCGGCACAGTGGTGGTGGATTCATCCCCGATCTACGCATTAGCCACGACCATGGCCAGCCGCGCAAAGTGCGCTTGCACGAGCGAGAGTTCGTCGTCATTCCGCTTTACCACCCAGCCGCTGCGCTATACAACGGTGCCATGCGCCAAACACTCATCGACGACTTCGTCCGGGCAGTGGCGTATGTGCGGCAGGCGACGCAGAACAAATAATGAATACTCTAGAGATATATTCAGATGCATAGTGCCTCATAGTCAGTGGTAGAGGAAGGGGTAAGAGATGCGGCAAGAGCTTTACTGTACAAACGAAAAAAGGTAAGCACCATCACGACACTTACCTTGGTGTGCATATTTATGGAGCTAGTTAGGCGACTTTTGTCTTGCCAGCCTCTGGTGCGGTCACACCGTAGCCTTTGCGCTCGAGGAGCTCTTGAGCGGTTTGGAGCTCGG
>CALHWA010000110.1 GCA_938036845.1 uncultured Candidatus Saccharibacteria bacterium
GAGGTGGTTTAGATAAGAGTTTGTCTGGTGCGGATGAAAGGACTTGAACCTTCACGCCACGAGGGCACATGCTCCTAAGGCATGCGTGTCTACCAATTCCACCACATCCGCATAGCAAGGTTATTATACCAAATGAGCTGGTGTATCTGCAACCTTAGCTGCGTCCATCAGCTCGGCGGAAAAAGGTGAGGTGTGCGTTTCCATAACTACGATTGTCCACCACAACAATGTCGTTTGCTAATTTTGGCCCCTCACCTATTCCTGTATGTGATAATACCATAAATCCGCCTGGTTTGAGAAGGGTAAAAAGTCGGCTAACTGTTGTTAGCTGGAGATCGTGGTAGGGCGGGTCGGCAAAGATGATATCGAAGGCTTCGCCATAGTACGTATCAAGCCATGGGCTGACGCCAGCTTTGACTGCAGTAGCGGATGGATCAGCACCGAGCGCTGCAATATTCTTGCAGAGGATGGTGAAGGCGAGGCGGTCACGCTCGACAAACACTGCCTGGCGAGCTCCACGGCTCAACGCCTCTAGACCAACGGCACCAGTGCCAGCAAAGACATCGAGGATGCGAGCATCCTGCACTGCATCGCCAAGCGAATTAAACAGCGCATTGCGCACTCGCTCGCCCATTGGATGGGTGCGGCGGTTATCTGGCGCATCGAGCCAACGCCCGCCATAGCGCCCAGCGATCACTCGGACTTTCATGATGGGTAAGCCTCGCATAGTGCGCTGTACCATGCATAGGCAACAGTGCGGACGATCTCTGGGATGAGCTCATTGCGCGTCTGCAAGGCTAAGCCCGTCGTCCAGCCATTACGCCAGAACGTATGATACATATCCAGTGCATACACCCGCTGCACTGCTCGCAAAAAGACTGCCTCGAGGCCAAGCTGCTGCGCCTCGGCTACCCACTCAGGCGACGGGCAGGTGTCGGCAAAACGGGCGGTACGCATCGAGGCGGCCACACCAAGCTCAAAGAGAATATGTGTTGCAAAGACACCCTTTGCCCCCCAGTATTCCCAGTTTTTGTTGATGGTATCGAGCCCCGTCGTCCCATGGATGAAATTCTTATCTAAGACGGTAAGGCGCTCCTCTTTGGGGCGACCCCAGAGTTCCTCGATTTTGTCACTCAGCGGATAGTGATGAGCCGGCGTGAGACCATCGACGATGGCGTGCGACATCCACGCTGCCTCAAAGGCGGCACGCACCGTGTTGTTTTGGCGTAGCGCTTGGACAAGATTGTAATGATGATCGAGAATCATAACGACGAGGTCGCGGTCGTCTGGCTTGGTAGGGTCGATGTAGTGCCAGGGTTCATCGACGCTAGGGCTTTTGCGTTTGATACCGTCGGGACCATTATTGCCCTCGAAATGGAGAATGTCGCGCGAGCTTGGGAAGTGAAGAATGGCGACATGGTGGCTGCACATCTGGCCAAGGTCGCGCCGTGCGAGCTGGTCGATTCGCTGATGAACACCAACCAAGTGCCCCGACTGGTCTCGAAAGGTTGTTCCACTGTACATATCTCATATAGTATAGCAGATTTTGGCGCGGCTGAATCGTAACTATGGATGTGTTTTGTTGAGATTATCCACCTTTCATTATTTTGATGGTATTCCATGCTACTCAGTGGGATATAGCGAGCCGATGCTATGCGAGCAGGAGAGGTCTGATCGATTTTGCTTATCCACCCACTCTTGCGTTTCTTCTCTGAAAATACTACGTATACCTAGTATTTTTCACACTATATAGATTTGATGACTTTATGTAACAAACAGTAGCTGTACTTCATTAGATGAAATGATGAAAATTTACTATGAGGAGAAGGTTTGGAATGTGGGCGAAATACTCTAAAATGACATTCCCAACCCTAAATGGGCGAGAACGGAGAGAATGAAAAAGGTAGAATTAAAAATAGGTAAGATTACCTCAACTTAATTGAGTGTCGTGAGTCGTTGATTGCGTTGCACCGCTGCCTGGAGCTCTGGGTAGTGGTCAAGCGAATCACCGCTGACAATAAAGGCTTGCGCTGCTTTTTGGGCTCGGGCAATTGCCTTGCTGTCGGCCAGGCTCGCAATCCGCAGATTGAGCGCGCCATGCTGAGCTTTGCCGTAAATTTCGCCTGGGCCGCGGAGCTGCATGTCGACTTCTGCTAAGTGAAAGCCGTCGCTAGAAGCCTCCACCTCGCGCAGACGCTGGCTCGGCCTACTGTGGTTATTAAGCAAAAGATAGCAGTAGCTCTGTTGTGCGCCACGTCCCACTCGGCCACGTAACTGGTGGAGCTGGGCAAGGCCAAATCGCTCGGCATCCTCGATCATCATTACTGTCGCATTTGGCACATCAACACCAACTTCTACCACTGTGGTG
>CALHWA010000111.1 GCA_938036845.1 uncultured Candidatus Saccharibacteria bacterium
CGAAGGTCTTTTCGCCCAGCAATGTCGCTGCTTTGTGGTCGTGCAATGCTCCCGCTACGATCTCGCTGGCACTGGCGCTATTGCCATTGACGAGGACAGTTGTCTTCATCCCCTTGAGCAGTGCTTGGCCACTACTGTGCACCGTGTCTCGCACGACGTCGCCAGACTTCTCCACTACTATGACTTTGTTCTCAAGCCACAGGCTTGCGACCTCGCGAGCAGCCGTTACATAGCCGCCACCGTTGTCGCGTAGGTCGAGCACCACAGCCCGCACCCCCTGCTGGACAAACTGCTCTGCCGCTTGACGCGCAAGTCGGCCAGTTTGGTCATCAAACCGGGTAATGGTGAGGATACCCACGCCATCGCGAATCTGGCTACGCACACTGGCGTCACTTACCTTGGCCCGGACGATAGTGTACTCTTCGGTCGATTCCTCACGTTGCATCACAAGCTTGACGGTTGTACCGGCCTCACCCCGCACTTTGCCAGCCACTACCTCAGAGTTCTGCCCTTCCACCGATTGGCCATTAATACTGCGGAAGATATCGCCGGCCCGCAAGCCTGCTTTAGCTGCTGGTGAGTCATCGACGACGCGCACTACTGTTGGATGGTTGCCCCGTGATGCAATCTCCACGCCAATACCGCTCACTTCGCCATTGAGGCTGCGGTCGAACTGCTCGGTCTCTTGCTTGTCCATGTAGGTAGTGTAGGGGTCGCCAGTAGCCGCAGCTAGGCCACGATTAGCGCCATCGATCAGCTTCGTATCGTCCAGTTTACCATCATATTCTGCTTTGAGCTTGCGATAGGTCTGCTGCACACTACTCAGGTCAATGCTATCGGCTGACACTTTGAGGCCAAAGACTGGTGCAATCGCCGCATAGAGCTTGTCGGCATGCATCCCTGCCACAAAGCCAGCCCCCAGTAGCAGCACCGCCACGAGCAAGGCCGTTAGCTGCGAGATAGTCAGCTTCTTTGGTTCATCATAGTCATATTTCGAGCGGCTCGCGCTCGCCGTGTCACTCCGTACCATACTATGGTATTATACTACGCTCGGGCGGTGTGGCAAAAGAATGTGAATAGCGCACCGAGGATCCAACCCCCTTGCATTTTTGCCTCATCCTCGTATAATAGGCAATTACCATTCTTTAATCAAAACGAGTGAGGTTATCTAATGTCTCTTGCCGTTGTCAGCGCAAAAGAAGCGCCTGTTTACCCATTACCATCCACTGTTGAGAGCGACTCACAACTGCTTGCTGAGCGCGTTTCTCCTCGGGCTAGTCAGGTTGGTTATCTTGCGCTTGTTGCCGAATTGCCGACTGCTCCATGCCGTAGCAATGAGGAGTTCGATGTGATGTGTATTATCGACAACGAACGCCAGCAGCGCGAGCAAATCCTTCACGGTGTCATCGACAGCCTCACACGCATCATTGCCGGGATGAGAAATAGCGCCCGTGGTGACCAGCCGCCCATCACCATCACACATAGTGAGATTACCTACTCGGTGCATTATTTCTACGAGCGCTGTCTCGACTGCCGCGATTGTGGCCACGGTTTTGACCAAGACCTCTTGGCACAGGAGCAGCACAGCTTTACCTACGGTGGTGAGAAGCCGCCCAGCACGAGCGAGGCGGTTAGCAACGTCAAAGAGCTCTTTGCCCTGCTAGCCCAGATGGCTCAGGCCGATACACGCACCGCCTTTAGCAACAGCTACATTGCCCAGCTGCCCACTGACACCCAGCCCCTCCGGCGCTGCGAGAGCGATGATCCAATTGGCACAGAGTATAACCAGTATGGGTGCCGAGTTGGCCCGCGCGAGGCGGACAATACCACTGATATAGGCACTACCCAGACCGACATCCCACACCAACCTACCCTGTCTGCAGCGTAGACCTCGAGAGTTCCAACCAGCAAAAAAACGACCACCGTTACTTAGGTGGTCGTTTGCGCTCTATATTCTCTCTTATAGATAGATATACGTATCATACGTACTGGCAGGTACCGTCATTTCGCTGTAGTGGCCCCAGCCAGGGCCACCGGCATTGAAGTAATTGAACTGGCTAATGCGGACAGTGTTGCTACCGGCATCGTAGCCTTCGATATAGACAATGTGCCCATACTGCCCTGCCGAGATGACGCCAAGGGCATTGGCCCGTGGGGTGCGGCCGGTTGAGAAGCCAGCATTGCGAGCGGCAGCCGGCCACATATTGGCATTGCCCCAGTAGCGTGGTGCGTAGCCAGTCTTTTGGTAGGTCTTCCAGGCAGTGTAGCTTACACACTGGCGGCAGCCATAGCCCAGTGGATCTTCGCCACCACCAGATGCGCCACCGTGCGACAGCGCATTGGCATCAACGGTACAGCCGCCAGCCCATGGGTAGCCACCCATCGAACCATCACCAGAGCTAATACCGAGTGAACCACCGCCACCAGCGTTGCGGATGGCCGCTTGGATGGCATCCTGCTGCGCCTTCTGGACGCGGGCTTTCTCACTCTCGCGGTCGGCGGTGAGTTTTTGGTAATTTGCTTCTTCGTTTTGCGTGCGGGCAAGGAGGTCTGCTTGCTCGCGCTCCTTGGCAGCGAGGGCTTCGCGGGCATTCTTTTGGTCTGCCAGGACACGCTCGACTTCCTTCTTTTGCTCTTCTAGCTGCTTTTTGAGCTTATTGACGCGGGTGATTGTCTCGCTCAGCGTGGTCTGGATGCTATCGCGGCGATCTTGCTCCACCACATAGTCGCCAAGGCTCCGGCTACTCGCCAGCATCTCCAGCGGGCTGATAGTGCGGTCGACGTACATATCGGCCAGCGTGTCGCCCAAGGCGTCTTGGTTGGCCTTGATATCGCGCTTGGTCTGGGCGATTTTCTCCTGCAGTTGGTCGTGCTTCTTCTGGCTAATGTCGATCTGCGCTTGGATCATTGCCTTCTGCTTGGACAAAACTTCGAGCTCATTTTGCAAGCTCTTTGCCTTCTCGTTCAGCTCCTTGGCCTGCGACTGATACTGCCCAATCTCCTTATTAAGCGCATCGATCTGCCGCTGGTATTCCTCCTGCGACACGGCCGAGGCAGTCCCGGTGGTCACCCCGAGGTAGGTGCTAACTGGCGTACTCAGCGCCATAATCACGGCAGCTGCCACGATGACCGACTTGGTGGCAAGCCCCTTGGTTTTTTTGGGTGCGGCCACAGCAGTGTGGGCACGCGAAACAGATGTGGTGGATTGTTTCATATTTCTTATGGTAACAAGCGGTGTGTGCTTTGTCAACACGGGCCTCCTTTGTATCAATGCTAAATCTTTAGGTAACGGCGGGTGGCCACCAGCGATGAGATGACGCCAATGCATGCGCCCAGTGCCATCATCACCAGGGCGATGAGCCACCAGTAGGATGCTGCCATATCAATGGTGGGCTGGAGAGCAACCCCCCACTTCTTGAGCGAATTGCCCGAGAGGAAGAGCGTAATAATGCCCAGCGTGGTCGCAATCACTGCGGCGATCACGCCATACACCACAGCCTCCACAAGGAATGGCCCGCGAATAAAGCCACGGTCGGCGCCAATCAGCTTCATCATTTCGATCTCATCGCGTCGGTTGAAGATCGCCATACGGATGGTGTTGAAGATAATCAAGAACGAGATGGCAATAAAGAGCACACTAGCCGCTACCCCCGCCTTTTGCGACATATGCGTCCACTCTGCAATGCGCGTCGTACCGTTGCGCCGCTGGCTCATAAAGGTTGGCGTTTGGGTGGCGCTAATCAACGGTTTGAGCGCAGAATTCGTATTGACGAAGTCTATCAGCTGCGATGTATCGTTATTGTCATGCAGGGTGATGCGGATCGTCGCGGGCAGCGAATTCGTCGCCTCCTTAAGGGCGTTCAGTTTAGCCTCATCGTCCTTGTTGGCCTTGGCAAATTGCTCCTTGGCTTCCTCTGTGCTAATGAAGCGGACTGACTCGACGTTGCTGAGGCGGCGCAAGCTCACCAGCACCGGCTGAGCGCGCTCCTCTGAGACATCAGGGCGGAGGTAGATCGAGCGGTCGATATCCTTGTTGATGGCCTGAGCGGTATCAGCAAGTGAACGCTGGGCGACAAAGGTAGTAAAAACAATAAGCAGTGTAATCGTCATCACAAGTGTGGCAGCAACGGTTAGCCACGCGTTGCGGCTAAAGTTATTAACGCCATAGCGGCACATCCGGACAAACGTCAGCCACTGGCGACGGCGGCGCTTTTGCTGCATCAAGGCGCGGGCGGTATCTTTGCGGCGACTCATTGACGGTAACTCCCTCTGGCTTGGTCGTGCGTGATCTTGCCATGCTCAATGGTAATAACACGGCGCTTGAGCCGATTAACGATCTCGACATTGTGAGTGGTCAGTAGCACGGTGGTGCCATATTTATTAATCTTCTCGAGCAAGCGGACGATATCCCAGCTGTGCTTAGGGTCGAGGTTACCAGTGGGCTCATCAGCGATAAGAATCTTGGGCTGACGCACGACGGCACGGGCAATCGCCACGCGCTGGCGTTCACCACCACTGAGCTGGTGCGGAAATTGCTTCTCTTTGCCCCGGAGGCCGACGAGATCGATCACCTTAGGTACTGTGTTCTTGATCTCACGGTTGCTCATACCTGCAATCTCCAGCGCAAAAGCGACGTTCTCAAAGACGGTGCGCTGCGGCAATAGCTTAAAATCCTGAAACACCACACCAATCTTGCGGCGCAGCAGTGGAATATGCTTATCCTTAAGGGTGTCGTAGTCGATACCACCGACTACAATTTTGCCCGTTGTGGGCTTCTCTTCGCGGGTGAGGAGCTTGAGCAGCGTGCTCTTACCAGCCCCGCTCGTGCCAATAATAACGACGAACTCATTGGGCTCAACATGTAAACTCACCCGATCAAGCGCCGGCTTGGCGTCCTTATCATACCGTTTGGTTACTCTGTCTAACAATATCACTATACCAGTATAGCATATGGCTGAGGGATGGAGCGAGAAAGGAGTGGTTGATCAAACAAAATACAGCCAAGCACCATCCCTCATCTTATTTTCGAAACTCAACAACCCTATCTCGGCGATATCGATATGGACGATCTGTCCCCTGCTTCGCGGCATATAGATATGTTGCGTCGTATTTGTACAGCCTTAGCTCTCGAAATGAGCGAGCACTCCCCGAGCGTGTTGATTGGTATCGAATCTTGATCGTCTGCCCAATACGAGAAGATAGATACCAATCGAATCGATTCTGGTCTACTTCTCTGTCTCCAACAGTGAAGGTATGCCTGTTACGTGCATCA
>CALHWA010000112.1 GCA_938036845.1 uncultured Candidatus Saccharibacteria bacterium
TTTACTCTTCGCTGCTTCATCTATAGAGCGTGCGAGGTTCTATCAGTGGTCAGCCTACCTCATATAGCATCTATGACTTGGCTTTTTGTGCCATACTCAATGCCGCAATTGGGGAAGTTATGATACGTGTATATATAATTCTCCTAGAATCCATTGACAAATAGGGGTATTCGTGGCTACAATACATATTATCTATCGTTCGAGCAATCTCTTGTCGATAGAGTGTTTGTACGATAAAGTTTCGTGTTAGAATAAGGATAACCATTAAATAAAGAGGAGTCTATGGCAATGGCTGGTTTTATACAGTATATGGAAGTAATCGACAGGTATCGTTGGTGGATTGGAGGGGTGATATTTCTCATGGTTGTCCTGAGTTGGTGGCTCCGCGTGGCGAGTGCTCGCAAGAATAAAACCTACACTGCAACCCTCCGCAAAAAATACGCAGTCTTAGTCGTTGCCGAGGATGAAGACCCAGAAGTCTTCGAGAGCTGCCTGGCTAGCATCAAAGAGCATAGCAAGCCAACGCAGCTACTCGTCTCGATTAACAACGCTTCGCACGCCCACCAATCTCTCCGAGCAATCGCCAAAGAATATGCAACAACGGTAGTCGAGCAGCCTGAGATGATGAGCTATGATGCGCAGCTTGCCTCGCTAATCGAAAAAGTGCGGCGTGTGAGCCTTGTGATTGTCACAACCCCGCGTGCGCGCTGGACAACATCGACAATTAACCTCCTTTTACCCTTTGCCGAGTCAACTATTGGGCTCGTCAGTGGCCGTCAACAATACACTGGTGGGACGACGCTCTCTCAGCGAATCGGCAGTTGGCTCCTCGATATGCAGCAGCGTGTTATTTTACCCATGCAGAGCCACCACGGCCAGGCTTATGCTATAACGAGCGACACCTTTGCCATTCGACTTGAGCTGCTCAAGCACGTTACCCAGAGCAGTGCAGAAGCGCAGCCATGTGCCGTGCATCATCCATCAAGTATCGCACTGTCTCTGCCTTCACAACACCATGCAGCCTACCAGCACAGTGCTCTCACGCAGATCAACCACCCAGCAGAGCTCTACCGGATTGCAAGCAGCTATACCCAGCTGAGTCGCGCCGCCTATTGGCAACTCTGGCATCAGCACGCACGTATCTGGCAAGCAGGGCTGCTTGTCTGGCTTACGCACATTGGCTTTTGCTTTGCGAGCTTGCTCTATCTTGGGGCGCTGATCGTGCTCAGTAGTACGCTCGTCAACAACGTATACAGTACTCTGACTGGAACAGCGACTACTGCAACGCTCTGGAGCAGTGTAACGATCCTTGGGCTCGTGCTTGGCTGGTTTATATGGCAGGCCGTGCGCAATATTCCACACCTTAAGCATCACCCGCGCGACCTATGGCTCCTGCCACTCTATCTTCCTATCGCTGGGAGCCTCGCGCTCACAAGCAAACTATGGGCACTCGTTACACTCACTCGCCATCACGCACCCGCTCCATCGAGCGCACTTCGTCAATATGCAACTGGTCTCGCGGCAATTGTCCTGCTGCTCATTACAGTGCCACTCGCATATGTCGTGGCAATGATCCCAGCTCAGCAACCAAAAGAAGCTCCACACCGCCCTGCACAAACTGCTCCACAGCCGCAGCGGCAACGTGATAATCGCGGCAATATAGACAAGAAGCAGGCTAATCGCCCAGCAACTACCTCTAGTCAATCGCAAGCGCAGCACACTCCAGCTCATTCTGAGAAGAAGAACCAAGCTACCGCATCAGAGCAAAAGCCAATTATGCTGACTGCCCAAGATGGCGACTCACAGTCGCTTTTGGCGCGGCGCTTCATCAAGAGTCATCATCAAGCTCAGCAGCTTAATCCTGCGCAGGCTGCATATGCCGAGAATCGCTTGGTAGCCTTGATGGGACAGCGTGATGAAATCGACAGTGGCGAGACCTTCACAGTGAGTAGCTCGCAGCTTGCTACGGTTGTTGCCGAGGCCCAAGCCCTCAGTGCTGACGAGCAGGCTAACTGGGCAGCCTATGCTGCTACTGAATAGCAAATCCTCATCGCCACTAGCATTACACCGTGGGCTATGCTATAATCAACCAAGATGTTTTATAAAATCTAACGAGTAAAGAAATGGCAAAGAAGAACAATACAAAGCGAAAGATTATTGCTCTTGTGAGCAATCTCACCAAACACCGTACCTACGTAACACGTAAGAACACGATGAACACTCCAGATAAGCTTGTTCTGCGTAAGTATGACCCAATTGCTCGCCGGCATGCTACTTACACAGAGACAAAGAAATCGCTCGGCCGTAACGAGGTCAAGCCGCGCAAAGGCTAGTCTTATCGCAATAATAATCAAAAAACAGCATTCACTCACGAATGCTGTTTTTTTGTGCCAGCAATCAATTGCGAGAGTTAGTATAGCGACCGGTACGATTCCATGATCGATTGTTTACACGTTACTACCTGTAGTCTCTGTTTTTCTGCGTTAGTTTTTACTCACTATTTTATTTGGGTGACATTCCTAAAGGACTATCCCTAGACCTAGCAAATTCTTAATCATTCGCGTAGACGGCCGCGTTTTGAGCAGCATTACTCTTACTGCGTTTTTAAGGAGAGCAGAAGAGAGAAGGGGGCATGAAAAACTATCGCTCAGGTTTCAGTGCTCAAGACTATCTATGGCGATACCCCTGATGAATGGTGGCATGGCGCTCAGCCTGTGCAGTGGCAAGCTGCTCGGCAAACACGTCGAATGTCGCTGCTAGCCATAGACCGTCAGAAACCATCCGGTCAAGCAGCTCCATTGTCGGTGTTGCCATAGCAGCATAGACATAGAGGACACCGCTTGAGATCTCGATGCTCAAGTCATCAAAATGCGATGCTATCACTGTTGCTACGTCTGGCGTGAGGTAACGCTCTATCTCGACTGCTCGCCCAAGCTCACCATACACCGTATATTTCTGCATAAATTCTTCTGGTTGCGGCCCAAACATCCCGAGCCGGAGTGGTTGCAATTTGTAACTCGGGTAGCTGGCAATCTTGCCTTGTCGGCCAATAAACATATACGGTACATCACGGCGCGTGTACATATCTACCGCGACTATCAGCCACTGTTGAGGCGAAGGCTTGGGACTATTGGCAATGCGCACCATATCTCGCCGCGACACAAGTGTGATATTATAACCGCGAATATTACCCACGCTATAGTGCCGGTCGCGATGAGTCGTCGACATAGTGTAGCCGCGGATTGGGTGGTAGTCATCGTCCCGCGGGTTGATTGTTCCGAAATAAATCAAGCCAGCTTGCTCGGCAAACTGCTGCACTATCTTGCGCGCTGCCGAACGCTCTGCAAAAGCCGCTGGCGAAACCTGCCGCACGACACGCTTGACGCGGTGGGTAATGGCATCATGGGCTGACATAACTCCAGTATATCACTCCTTTAGGCAAAAAATACCTCCGTCAGGGAGGTTGGATACTATTGTGGCAGGGGCATGAGGAATCGAACCTCAATCTACGGTTTTGGAGACCGTTATACTAGCCGTTGTACTATGCCCCTCTGTACTGTCTCCAGTATATCAAATCTATAGCCAAACCGGAAGAACTTTATATGGTAAAGCGAATATTGATTCGTTTATGCTAAAAATTCCTCGCACCACGCGGAGTCTGCTATAATAAATTACATGCAACCAACGCCTCCAGTTCGGCCCTTTGCAATACTCATGGTTGGCTTGCCCGGTAGCGGCAAGACATTTTTTGCCGCTCAGTTTGCCAAGGCCTTTGGCTCACCCTTTATTGATATCAACGAGCTCTCGGGCTACTGCCAAGACGATGCAGCCGCGGCAGTAGTAGGGAAGACATTTTTGCAAGAGATTGCTAAAACCAAGCAACCCTTTTTATACGAAGGCGATAGCAACACCCGGGCTCGCCGAAGTGAATTTGTCCGCTGGGCACGGAGTGAAGGGTATCGACCAGTGATTATTTGGGTTCAAACGGACGTAACAACAGCCCGAAGCCGAAGTGTCAAGAACCAGCGACTCTCACGCGAGGCGTTTGATTACTATGTGCGGCGCTTTAGCGAGCCAAACGCGGGCGAACTCTATTTTGTCATCAGTGGCAAGCACCCGTATTCATCACAGTCCCGGGCTGCCCTGACCTTCTTAAAGCAAATCGGTCAACAGACTGAAGACGAAGCTCTGCTGAGCAAAGCATCAGCCACAACTCCACCAGTAGCAAAGCAGCGCACTCAAGTGCCACCACCAACACCAGCCAGCCACCCAGTGCGTGCTATGTCGAGCGCCCCACGGCGAGGACAAATTCGCTCGACACGCTACATTGTACAATAAAATAACATCTTGGTTAAAAGGAGGAAGGCTTTTATCTATGTCTTCTACGCTCCACGACGATGAATTTGGTGATATCACCATCAAGCGCAGCGCCAAGGTGCGTTCCATCACAATACGTCTCTCACCAAATGGCCAGCTCTATGCCAATGCCCCGCGGCACGCACCACTCTTTCTCATCCGCCATAGCATTGCAACCCATCGTCAAGCACTCCGCCAGCTCCTGCACCAGCACGCGGTGCATGGTTATCAAGACGGAGAGACAATAGGTAAGCACCACTCGATCGCTGTCATCCCCACACAGATGGTCAATCGGCCCACTGTGCGCACCGCAAGGCAAAAGCTGCTCGTCTCTCTCCCACCAGAACATACTATAGACGAGCCAGCCGTTCAGTGCGCTATCCGGCAAGAAGTTGCAACCATCTTGCGCCGCGAAGCCAAAGCCTACTTGCCACAGCGCCTCCATGAGCTTGCTGCACGCACTAACTCAACCTACCAGCGTATTCGCTTCAGCCATGCGAGCACTCGATGGGGGAGCTGCAGCAGCACAGGTACAATTAGCCTTAATATTGCGCTCATGAAACTCCCCGATGAGCTGATTGATTATGTCTTGATTCACGAGCTTTGCCACACTCACCACATGAATCACTCGTCAGCCTTTTGGGGGCTAGTAGAGCAGTACGATCCTCACTACCAATCACACCGGCAGCGGCTTAAGCGCGAAACACCAATGATATAGGATCAGCAAATATTACACAAAACGCTTGTGCCTACCGTCATACTCCAGGTATACTAGAAGCGTGTCGCCATACGCTACCAATAGCCAAACCAGTACTGTTGTGCGAGTCAGCAGTGTTGTCTTTCCGCTCTTGCTTTTTGCGTACAGCAAACTCCTCGGTCTTGATGCAATGCAGCGCATTCCTGGGGCAGGCGAATGGTCTTTCTATGCAGCGGCCAGCGCTTGGCTTGCTCTTGGTCTCTACACCTGTTTCCGCTCATCGCAGACGAATAAGCAGCGAGCGTGGCAGCTTGTCTTGTATCATGGTCTCGCTGCGAGCTATCTGCTCAGTATCTCTGGCGTAGCAGTGCCGTTTACCTGTGCGTGGTCGTTGTTTATGCTGGCGGCTTTTGCCTATGCTGGCTTCTCTGGGTGGCTGCTCAGTGCACTTGTGCTTTTTATTACAGCAGCGCTTGATGCGTTTTGGCTGACACCACAAAGTATCGTTGATATTACTACAACAACATTGGTGGCCTTTATGCTTGGTGTGGTCATTGTTGCCCTCGCATATCGCCACAATCTCTACCGCTCGGCATTGCATACTAGCCGCGAGGCAATGACCCTGCAGCACGATCGGCTTCTAACGATTATCAACAATCTCGCGACCGCTATTATCGCAACCGACCAGCAGGGTATTATCCAACTCTACAATGCTGCAACGCTCGATTTGCTTGATACCAACACAAGCCCACATAGCAAGCTAATCGATACCATCCTTCCGCTGCGCGATAGTGCCAAGCAGCCAGTCTATCTCACTCAGCTGCTTCACGCTGCAACCGTTACGCAAACACGCGATGATGTGTGGATGGAAGTATCGGGCGAGATGCTCCGTCTTAGTATCATATTTTCTCCAATACGTGCGCTCAATACAATGGGCGATTCAAGCGATGGCTACGTCCTCATCCTACGCGACATTACGAAAGAAAAGTCGCTTGAAGAAGAGCGCGATGAGTTTATTAGTGTGGTAAGCCATGAGCTTCGCACTCCCTTGACGGCAGCCGAGGGAGCACTGAGCAATATTCAGCTCATGCTCCACCGGCGCGATATGCCACAGCGCACGCTCAAAGATCATCTTGATGCAGCTCACGAGCAAATCGTCTTCTTAGCAAAGATGGTTAATGACCTCAGTACTCTTGCACAAGCCGAGCGTGGCGCTGCCGACATACCAGAGCTACTTAATGTCCGTGCGCTCATGGATGACCTCTACCATCAGTATCGTTCCCAGGCTGCCAAGAAGCAGCTCACTCTCACGCTCGAGACATCGCCGCGGCTGGGCCATGTCGTCGCAAGCTCATTATATGTACGCGAGCTTATCCAAAATCTCCTCTCTAATGCCCTCAAATACACCAAAGAAGGAGAGGTCCACCTCAGTGCGCGCAAGAAGGGTAATCGCATTATCATCGCTGTGCGCGATACTGGTATTGGTATTAGCAAAAGCGACCAAGCACACATCCTCGAACGCTTCTGGCGCAGCGAAGACTACCGCACTCGCGAAACTGGCGGCACTGGCCTTGGTCTCTACATTGCTACCAAGCTGGCTCGCAAGCTCGGCACGCGCATCGAGTTTACCAGTCAGCTTAATCATGGCTCGACCTTCTTCTTTGCACTGCCAGCTGCAGCCCAGCAAGCAGCACTGCGTGAGAAGCATAAGAAATCTTAGCCGCATTCTCTGGAGGAGTTTGGCTGCTACACTTCGTTTTGCCACTAGTTACCTCCCGCTGAGCCACATAACAGTGATAGCACTTGTAAGTGCTAACGGAGAAAAAGAGTAGATTGGAGCTTCCATCTCTTGACAACCCTCACTGCAGCGCGCTACACTAGAACTTGACAGCCTGCAAAGACAGGCTATTAAATTTGGGGAGTATGCTGTGGCGAAACCAAGCAAAAAATCATCAACCAACCGCGTGACGCGCATCACCGCGCAAGACACCACGCCCACCAAAACCAAAACGTCAAAAGAAAAGACAACCTCTGTGGCATCAGTCAAAACCGAGGCCAAAAAACCAAAAGTAACTAAGTCAAAGCGTCAGCGCCGTGGCCCATTCTCGGCGATTCGCAATTACTTTGCTGGAGCCTGGTACGAGCTCCGTATGGTGCGTTGGCCCGATCGCGCAACAACATGGAAAATGTCTGGTGCACTACTTGGCTTTATTGCAGTGTTTAGTGCGACGCTTTTGCTGCTCGATGCTGCATTTAAATATCTATTTCAAATTATCCTGGGGAGGTAGACAATGACAAAAAAACGCTACGACAGCACACGGCAATGGTACGCTATCCACACCTACAGTGGCTATGAAGAAAAGGTAGCCGATAGTATCCGCCAGCGCATTCAGGCCGTTGATATGGCCGACAAAATCTTCGATGCAATCGTCCCTAAGGAGAAGCAGATCCAGATCAAAAATGGCAAGCGCAAAGTCGTTGAGGTTAAGATTTTCCAAGGCTATGTCTTGGTCGAGATGAAGCTCACCGACGAGACATGGTATATTGTACGCAATACGCCTGGTGTCACGGGCTTTGTGGGGAGCGGTACCGAGCCAACCCCTGTAAGCGAGGCTGAGATTAAGAAGATCAAGAAGCGCATGGGCGTGGAAGACCCCAAGCATCAGATTGACTTTAGCGAAGGGGAAGTGGTCAGCATCATTGATGGGCCATTCAAAGACTTTGATGGCACCGTGAGTGAGATCGACACTACCAAGGGCAAGCTCAAGGTGATGGTGAGCATGTTTGGCCGCGACACGCCAGTTGAGCTTGATGCGCTGCAGGTCAAGAAGGTATAAGCCTCGCACGCAGTTTGCATTTGCATGAGCGATCCACTATAATAGCAACGTTACGCACTCAATACCAGTAGTAATTGAGTAAAAGGAAATATAATGGCAAAAAAAGTTATCGGCAACCTGAAGCTTCGTATTCCAGCTGGCCGTGCCACCGCTGGGCCACCCGTTGGTAGCACACTTGGTCAGTGGGGTTTGAATATGATGGACTTCATCAACCCATTCAATGACGCCACCAAGGCAGATATGGGTAAGGATGTTATCGTCCATATCCAAGTGTTTGAGGACCGCACCTTTGCATGGCGCAGCCTCGGCCAGCCCGTTGATGATATGATCCGGGCTGCGATCGGCATCAAGAAGGGTAGTAGCAAGCCACACAGCGACAAGGTTGGGACGATCACCCGAGCACAGCTTGAGGAGATCGCTCAGGCAAAGATGGAGCAACTCAACGCCATCAGTCTCGAAGGAGCTATCAAGACGGTGGCGGGTACTGCTCGCAGCATGGGTGTGGAAGTCGCTGACTAATCCACCTAGGCGCACATCAAAATACCTCTGCGTGCAGAGGTATTTTTGGTATAAATTGACATATTTTGCAATAGTAGTTTACAATAACAGTATGCGTAAACTCCTCCTCGACAAAATCTCTATACCAATCCTTATTCTTGGCGTGTTCGTCGTTGCGGCGATTGGCTGGTGGCTGTATGAGGGGGCGATTGGTAGCTTCACAACGACGATCTTCTATGGGCGCTTTGATCACGATGCAATTCGCCATATGGATGTGAGCTATCAGTCGGGGTATGCCACGAAGGCCTGGGATGGAAAGGATGGCCTTATTATCGGCACTATCACCGATAAAGCGACGCGTGATCGCTTGCTGACCATCCAACCCTTTACTGATTGCCCGCACGGTTGCTCGGGGTGGTATCATTATGGAGACAACCTCCCTCACCATGAGTCGGTATTTCGAGACACCGCTATCCTTGGCAACCATACTATTCCACCAGAGAAGTTTCGTGATCAAGCTCGAGCAGCCATTAGCAGTGACAACCGCTGCGTGGTACGCTATTCGTCGAGCCATCGCACTAACGATGTATTTTGTTTTTCACCAAGCAGCAGGGCATTTGTCTATGAGTTTGCTGAAATGAGTGGAATGTAGGTAAAGAGTAGTATAGTAGTGCCAGCGACGAAGAAAGAGAACAGTAATACGATACCCGAGAATATAGCCACCTTCAGACTAAGAATATTATTATAGTACAAGAGGAAAAATCATGAGCATGTCATCCACCCACGTCCAGCAACCACAAAATATACCAGTGCGTCGCACTAAGCAGATGGTACGGCTATGGCTAATTTTTGTCATTGTTGCGCTGATATCAGAGGCCATATCATATATAGTCAATTACCCTACAGCTCACTACACACGAATAGATCCAGTTTGGGCAACTACCATAATTTTCGGTATGGATGCAGCCTGCTTTGCGGCTGGTGTGCTATGGCTTGGCCGTGGTAGTAGGCCTATTTCGCGCATCATCTATGGCTCAGCAGCGTTCTTAATGGGCGCATGTGCCTTCCAAATTGGACATAAATTCATTCCTGCCTCAGCGGCCATAGCATTGGGCTTCCTTATTGCAGTGCTTGCCACTATTCCTCGCTTTCATATGCGACATTACAAGCAGGTAGAGATAACGATGAGTGCATTGATTATCGTTGGCGCACTTGGGCTAGCATGGGCGTTTCGTATTCTTAACCTGTATTATCTACCCCTGCAGATTCATTGAAAATAGCGGTGTGGCTATCGTAGTAATAACAAACACAGCCGACCCGGCCTTCCAAGAGCGGGTGCGGCAGGTCTATGCCGAACTCGGCACGGTCAAGCACACTGCGCAGCGGTTGGGTGTCAGTAAGGATACTATGCGGAAGGTGGTGGTACGGGGTGAGTGAAGTAAATTTGAATGTAGCATGGGATTTGAATACCTCTAAAAAACTCCATGGCCAATAAAAGCATATACAAAAGCACCATTCTGTGGTGCTACACAGATGACGCTATTGCCTGTCGCGAAGTCGACATTTCCGGTTGCATCAACTCCTGGTGGTGGCAAAGGTTGGGGATGCCTGCTGTCAATATCGATACATTGACCACTCTTAGCTTGGTTGAGAACAGATGGCGCCCTTATTCTTCCGGGCATGAACACATCTGAGGGGATTCCCAAAAACTGATACGCAAGGTCCAAGCCGTTATTGAGGGTGCTCGGTTCCGCTACACCCGCACCATTGTGGTCTCGGAACGTTCCCCACGCTGAACACTCAGCAGCCTCCTGCTTCTGGCAACTACGGAACGGCGCAGACGTCAATAACCTCTTCCGGATTGTAGGATTATCGATATAACCAACAATCATACCTCTAAACCAAGAGTCAATGCTGCGCCCGTCGGTTTGTCCTGTGTGGTAGACGACTCGTACGTCGCTATAGCTTAAAACCGTATCGTCAACTCTTTTCTTAAAAACCGATACAATCGAGTTTGGGCGAGACTCCTCGAAGGGAGCATACCGAATGTATGCTGACGAGAGCGCTAATCCAGCGACAACTGAGAAACTAAGAAGAAAAGCCACAAACCAGCGCTTGCGAAATATGCGTACAGTATGAACTCCATGTTTCATCCAACCCATCGGTAATTCTATGTTACCACAGGCGTTAACTATAGATCAATATAATGAAGCAGGCCCACCAGTCAAGTGTGGGAGAAGTTCCTCCAACAACACTACCTGAGACCCTGTACGCGCCTGGCACGACGGATCGCTGGCCTAAGCCAAGCCACCAATGCCCGCCATAGTGTGCAATACGGCCGAGGCTGGAGGGTGAGATAACAGAGCGGCAGGCCTTAGTTGGGCAAGCATTAGATATTGCCCAGCACATGGCC
>CALHWA010000113.1 GCA_938036845.1 uncultured Candidatus Saccharibacteria bacterium
CCGACCGCTGAGGGTGTCGCGGTTTTTCCAGCGGGTTGGGCTCGAGTTGCGCGGCAGCTTCTGCAGGCCATCAAGGTCACCCGCCGCCTTGAGCTCAGCGCGCTTGGCAGCGAATTTCTCGATCATCTTTTGGCGTTTGCGATCGCGTGCAATCATTGATTTCTTAGCCATACGCTATTTCCCCTCCTTCTCAAACGGCAGACCAAACTTCTCCAGCAGTGCCCGGCTCGCGGCTGGGCTACCCTGCTCGATGGCAATCGTCACCTGGAGGCCATGAACGATCTGCGTCTCCTCAAAGGTGAGCTCGGGGAAAATACTCTGGTCGGTAATACCAAGGTTGTAGTTGCCACCCTTGTCGAACTTGCTCCCCACGCCGTGGAAGTCGCGCACCCGCGGCAGGCTGACATTGACCAGCCGGTCGAGGAACTCGTACATCCGAGCGCCGCGCAGCGTCACACTCACGCCAATCGGCGCACCCATGCCAGCACGGATCTTAAAGCCAGCGATCGACTTCTTGGCCAAGCGATCAACTGGTGCCTGGCCAGTGATCTTGGTAATCGTGTTGCGTACCAGTTGGTGGTAGCGCTTGTCTTCTTTGTGCTTGCCGATTCCTGCGCTGACCACAATCTTCTCGAGCTTGGGCACTTGGTGCACATTGCTCAAGGCTAATTCGGCCTGGAGTTCCTTGCGGTATTGATCCAGATACAAGGCTTTCAAGCGAGGAGTCGGAGCGGCGGATGCAGTTGCCTTCGCCATTAGTTGACCTCCTTGTTGTTCAGTTGCCGAGCAACGCGTACCTTAGCGCCCTCAGCATTAGTAGTATAGCCAATGCGGCTCGTCGTGCCAGCTGCTTCGTCGACAACCAGAGCGAGCTTGCTCAGTGGCACTGGCACATGAATTTCCTTGGTACCACCACGTGGGTTAAGCTGGCTTGGCTTGACATGGCGGTGGCGCAGCCCCACACCCTCGACCAATGCGGTCTGCTGAGCGGGGTTAACGGCCAGCACCTTACCCGTCGTGCCTTTGTCGTCACCACTGATGATCTTGACGATATCGTCTTTTTTGATGCGCTGTGCCATTAGAGTACCTCCGGTGCCAAGCTAATGATCTTGCTATAGCCAAGGTCGCGCAATTCGCGTGGCACAGGGCCAAAGACACGAGTTGCCTTGGGTGTTTTGTCGTCGTTGATAATGACGGCAGCGTTGTCGTCGAAGCAGATGGTGCTGCCATCTTTGCGGCGGATCTGGTCGCGGGTGCGCACCACCACCGCCTTAACGATAGACTTCTTCTTGACGTTGCCAGTCGGGCTGGCGTCTTTAACACTGGCGACAATCACATCACCCACCCGGGCGTAGCGACGCCGAGTACCACCCAGCACGCGAATGCACAGAATAGACTTTGCACCACTGTTGTCTGTTACCTTAAGGCGAGATTCTTGCTGGATCATGCTGCCTCCTCTTCGCCTGCGTCATCGTTTTTGAGCTCAATCGAGCCCTGCGAGCGCTTGAGCACGGCGTCAAGCCGAAATGCTTTGCGCTTGCTGATCGGGCGTGTCTCGATGACCCGCACCGTATCACCAACATTGGCATCGTTTGTCTCGTCGTGAGCAGCATACTTACGGGTGACGGTGTATTGCTTGCCGTAAATAGGGTGTGTTTCGCGGCTGGTCACGGTCACCGTGATGGTCTTGTTGCCCGCGGCCGAGGAAACAACGCCGGTCAATGTCTTGGCCATTAGTTTGTTCCTTTCCGCTGATTAATTTCCGTTAGTATCTGCGCAATCTCTCGGCGATATACACCAAGGATCCGCGGGTTAGCGAGCTCACCTACCCGGTGGCCACGCTGGGCCTCAAGCAGATCGGCGCGCTTGGCGGCCAGCTCTTGCTGGAGCGTCTCGAGGCTCTTGACCTCTGTTGCAGGGACTGCGTTCTCTGCCATCGCTAGGCCTCCTCTTTCTTAATAAAGCGTGTCTTGACGGGGAGCTTATGGCTCGCCAGGCGCATCGCCTCGCGGGCGACATCCTCTGGCACACCCTTCATTTCAAACATCACGGTGCCATTCTTGACCTTCGCAACAAAGAACTCAGGGTTACCTTTACCACCACCCATCTTCAGGCCCAGTGGCTTGCGGCTCACCGGGGGGTGTGGGGAGATCCGAATCCAGATCTTACCACCACGCTTGACGTAGCGGGTCATTGCCTGGCGCGCTGCCTCGATCTGGCGGCTTGTGATACGCTCGTTGCTCAGGCTCTGCAGGCCATAGTCACCAAAGGCAATGTAGTTGCCCCGTGTGGCGTTGCCGCGGTTCTTGCCGATGCGGACTTTGCGAAATTTTGTTTTCTTTGGTAGCAACATTACTTCGCACTCCTTTCACCCTTATAGATCCAGACCTTGACGCCGACAATACCAACGCCAGGGCAGTTGGCCCGTGCAGTGTGGAAGTCGATATCGGCCCGCAAGGTGTGCAGTGGCACCGAGCCCTCGATAACCTTCTCGCGGCGTGCCATCTCGGCATTGTTAAGCCGGCCGGCTACCTCGATGCGTATACCCTTTGCACCACTATTCATAGTGTTCTGAGCAGCCATCTTGACAGCACGACGGAAGTTAGCGCGGCGCTCGAGCTGGCGAGCAATATTCTCCGACACCAGCTTGGCACTGAGCTCTGGCCGACGAACCTCTTCAATATTGATACGGACTGGCAAGCTGGCGATCTTCTCGATCTGTCGCTTGAGCTCTGTCACGCCAGCCCCACCGCGGCCAATCACCACACCAGCCTTGGCAGTGTGAATTGCGATGGTAATCTGGTTTGGGCTGCGCTCAATCTCGATCCGGTCAATCGTTGGCCGGCTTGCATAGCGAGCTTCAATCAGCTCACGGATTTTGATGTCTTCTGCCAACCAAGCCGCAAAGTCGCGCTTGTTTTGGCCAAACCAACGCGAGCTCCAGTTTTTGTGGACTTGGAGGCGGAAACTGACTGGGTTTACTTTTTGGCCCATTTAGTTGTCTCCTTTCTTGGCTGTATCGGTTGCTTTGGCGGGTGCCTTCTTGACCTGCTTCTCCACACCACTCACCTCAACCAAGATATGGCTCGAGCGCTTCTGGAATGGCTGAGCCCGGCCACGGCTGGCCGGCTTGTAGCGGCGCAGGCGTGGGCCAGCAGTCACGCTAAGGCTGTGGATATGCAAACTGCGTGGGTCAAGGCCATGGTTGTTGATGGCGTTGGCTTGGGCGCTGGCGATTGCCTTCTTAACAGGCAGCGCGGCGCGGCGCGGGGTGTGATCAAGAATGACCAGCGCATCGGCCACACTGCGGCCACGCACCAGGCTGGCAACAATGCTGACCTTGCGCGGGGTCTGGTCTATACCCTTGATGTGCGCCCGAACGATGGCTGGTGCATCGCTCGACCCCTGTTGTGTCTGTGATGCGGCCATTACTTCTTATCCTTTCCACCGTGCTTGCGGAACTTACGGGTTGGGCTAAACTCACCGAGCTTGTGGCCAACCATGTTTTCTGTAATCAGCACCGGCAC
>CALHWA010000114.1 GCA_938036845.1 uncultured Candidatus Saccharibacteria bacterium
GAGCTCACGCATGCGATCCAAGCCAATACCGCTGCGCTCCTGCAGCGAACGTATGGGTATTATAACCACGGATATGATAGGGAGTGCACGACTGGGCACCATACCGAGCGGCAATATTTGCTCGTAACTGGTCGCGAGGATCATTCGGCCCAAGTCTACAACTTGTATGAGCTTATGATCCGGATGATTCGAGCCCAGGGTGGCTGGCAGCGCTTCTTAGAGCGCTTGCAGACGGTTGATTATCGAGAACAGTCTGCGCCCTCCATCGTTAACATGATCGACGACCTACGGATGGTCGTTGGGGCGCGTGGCTGGCGTCGAATTGCCACGGTAGAAACGTTGGATGATTTGCTCGATCGTCTGACAATAACAGTGGTCGCACAGTGATGAGGTACGACGCGGCGAGGCTCTACACTATGCACCGCGATTATGCACATTGCCCTAGGCAAACCAGCCGCCAGTATGATACTATAAGCAGTAAGGAAGGTCTGATATAATTCGGGCCGTTATTTTATGTTATGACAGATCCACAGTATATTCGTAATATTGCAATTATTGCTCACGTCGACCACGGCAAAACGACGCTGCTTGATGGCTTGCTGAAGCAGAGCAATACATTCCGCAGCAACCAAGCCGAAATGGCTCAGACGCTCATCATGGATAGTGGCGAACAGGAGCGTGAGCGTGGCATTACCATCACTGCCAAGCAAACGACAGTCTACTACCAGCCTGCCGATGCTGAGCCAGCAGTTGACTACAAGATCAACATCATCGACACGCCCGGCCATGCCGACTTTAGTGGCGAGGTGGAGCGCACGCTTAACATGGCTGATGGTGTACTCCTCGTGGTAGATGCGCAGGAAGGCCCGATGCCACAGACGAAGTTTGTCCTGAGCAAAGCGCTTGAGCTTGGTCTAACACCGGTCGTGATTATCAACAAGATCGACAAGCCTGCGCGGCGCATTGCCGAGGTGGAGGACGAGCTGGCCGATCTCTTCCTCGAGCTTGCTACCGACGAGTCGCAGCTCAAATACCCGGTGTACTACGCTGTAGCGCGCGAAGGCAAAGCCTGGGCGGCACTGCCAAGTGACGCCAGCCAGTCAGCCAGCCTGGCACCGATCTTCCAAGCGATTATCTCGCATATCCCTGCACCACAGGTGGCAGACGGGCCCTTCCAGATGCTCGTGACGGCCCTGCAGTACGATACCTTCCTTGGCAAATATGCGATTGGTCGAATTCATCGCGGGGTGGCTCAGCGTGGCCAAGCGCTCACCCTCATCAAGACGGATGGTACGACTACCAATGCCAAGATCGATAAGCTCTTCATCAGCCGCGGCCTCGCCAAAGAAGAAGTGAGCGAGGCAGGCGCGGGTGACATTGTCTACATCGTTGGCGCGGCCGAGGCGCACATTGGTGAGACGCTCGCGAGCCGCGACCAACCAGAGGCACTACCTGTCATGGCAGTCGAGGCTCCCACCATTAGCATGTATCTTGGGCCAAACACCAGTCCGATGAAAGGCCGCGAGGGTGAATTTACTACC
The DNA here is from genome assembly GCA_938036845.1 of uncultured Candidatus Saccharibacteria bacterium. Lineage (GTDB taxonomy): Bacteria > Patescibacteriota > Saccharimonadia > Saccharimonadales > Saccharimonadaceae > Saccharimonas. The sequence continues at coordinate 1,542 of CALHWA010000114.1, forward strand.
AGCCGGCAGATTGGTGATCGCCTCCAGCGCGAACTCGAGACTAATGTGGCGCTGCGAGTGGCAGAGTCTGGTATTGGCTTTGTAGTATCGGGCCGAGGCGAGCTTCACCTCAGTGTATTGATCGAGACGATGCGCCGCGAAGGCTACGAATTTGAGGTTGGACGGCCAGAGGTTGTGACGATCACCAAGGACGGCAGTGAGCAAGAGCCAGTTGAAGAGCTGCTGGTTGAGGTTGGCCCTGAGTTTGTCGGTGTTGTCAGCCAAGAGCTTGGCAAGCGCAAAGCGGAGCTCCGCAAACAAGAGCAAACCACTAGCGGTGCAGCGCGGATGACCTATACCATTACGACCCGAGCGTTGATTGGCCTGCGTAATCGCCTTCTGACAGATACAAAGGGGACAGTCATTATGTATAGCCTGCCGCATGGCTATCAGCCGGTTGGTGGTGCATTGCCGCGGACGCGCAACGGTGTTTTGATCGCCTTTGAGCCAGGCACGACCACGCCATATGCCTTACAAGCGGCTGAAGCGCGCGGTGAGCTCTTCGTCGGAGCGGGGACTGATGTCTATGCTGGGATGATCGTTGGCCTTAATAACCGCCCAGACGACCTCGAGATCAATGTCTGTAAGGCTAAGCACCTTACCAATATGCGCAGCAAATCAAGCGACGGCACCGTCCAACTGACACCACACACCCAGCTGAGCCTTGAGCAATCGATCGACTTTATCGAAGATGACGAGCTCCTTGAGGTCACGCCGCACGCCCTCCGCCTCCGCAAGAAATACCTCGACGCCAACGAGCGCAAACGCGCCGCCAAACAGCAACCATAACATCATAGGGAGAAATTGCCTATCATGCACAACGTCCGCCGCGCTTTTGCTGCGAAAATCATTGCTCTTACCAAAGATACCAAAGAGAATGCCAAAGCCGCTGCGGTGCAGACGGTAGAGCTGGTGCGCCCGACGCCAAGCTCACCTGAGGAGACGCTCAGTGAGCTCTTTGATGAGGTGCAAACGCAGCAAATTTATGGTGATGGCAAGGCGTTTGTCGATATGACACCTACCAAGCCAGCTCGGACGATTATGGCGCGGTATCGTCGGCAGCGTCGCCAGCCCGGCTTCGACCTCGCGACCTTCGTTGGGCAGCATTTTTCTACCACAGTATACCCCGCCTCGAGCTATCAACCAACCGACACCACTACTGCGCGCCAACATGTGAGTCAGCTCTGGCGGCAGCTCGAGCGGCGCAATCGCAAGAATCGGGGTTCGCTCCTTGCGCTACCATATCCATATATGACACCAGGTGGACGCTTTGATGAGTTGTTTTATTGGGATACGTATTTTATTATGCTTGGCCTAGCGGCAGATGGACGCTGGCGCTCTATCGAGCACATGATACGAAACTACACCTATATGCTACGTAAATTTGGGATGATCCCCACGGCCAATCGGACATACTTCTTGAGTCGGTCGCAGCCACCCATGTTTGCGGCGATGGTCCAGCTGCTGGCACGTCACCGAGGCAAGCGGGTCTATGCAGAGTTTTTGCCAAGCCTTCTTGCTGAGTATCGCTTTTGGATGAAGGGTCGTCGCCAGATTGCGAAAGCCAAGGCCATTGAGTACCCAGCGTATCTCCGCGTCGCTGTTATGCCCGATGGCACGCCGCTCAATCGTTACTATGACAACCGCACCACACCGCGCCCTGAGTCGCATCGCGAAGATGTCCATACGGCGCATCACGCAGCCTCAGCGCATACGACGCGGACATTCCTTGATCTGCGGGCAGCAGCCGAGAGCGGGTGGGACTTTAGCAGCCGATGGTTTGCCGACCCCTGTCAGATTCAGACCATCGAGACGACAAAGTATGTGCCGGTCGACCTTAATTGCTTCCTCTACCAGCTTGAAATGACGATCGCCGAGGCTTACCGACTCATCAAACAACGTCGCCTGGCGCGGCGTTTCGAGGCAGCGGCCGAGCGCCGAGCTCGGGCA
>CALHWA010000115.1 GCA_938036845.1 uncultured Candidatus Saccharibacteria bacterium
TCTAGGATTATTATCGATAGTTCTTTTGTCAAAGATACTCCTTAGATATTTGAGCTATTCGTTAGCGACTCTGACAGTGATATCGTTCGCTCATGACATACGTAACAACCGTCGCTCAAGTGCTTCTCTCTAGCTTGAGAACCTTCCTCCAGAATATTAGAGTTTAACCAGTAGGGGTGCTATTTCACATGAGAAGTGTAAGCTATCAGTGATTGAATCATATGGTTGATAGAGCAGTGATTTGCAGAGGCAAACTACACATTCCGCCGACCAAGCATCATCATGCGCACAAAGTCAAAGGCGAGGCCGCAGAGCCAGCCGAGGGCGAAAGCGGCAATGGATTCGGCACCGGAGAGTGGGTAGCCGTTGAAGCGGGCGATGAGGTAGATAGCTAGAGTGAGTACGAAGGCGGCAATGGCACCAGAGAGCAGCGCGTTGGGCCGGGCAACGGTGTTGCCAGTGACTTCGCTTGCTTTCTCGATGGCTGGGTTGTGGATGACTTTGCTAAAGGCGCGGCTTGAGGGCGAGAGCTGGGACTGGACGGCTGCCATGGTTTTATCGAAGCGTTCTTGCTGAGCGGCTGGGCTGGTTTGGCGTTGGCGTTCGGCGCGCTGTTGTTCGCGGGTTTCGCGCTGGCGGCGCTCAGCTTCGGCGGTGGCTCGTTTTTGCTCGGCAGCTTGCTCGTAGACTTGCTCGGCTTCGTGGCGAGCGGCCCGAAGGGTTTCGCGTTGCTGACGCGTTTCGCCCTGGAGGCTGGGGTGTTCTAACTGGCGGTGTTCGCCAGATTGGCGTAGGGCAGTCAACTGTTCGGCGCGTGATTGCTCGATGGTTTGCTCGGTGCGGTGCTCAGGTTGGCGCTTGGTGGTAAATCGTTCTGCCATTGGTTTCTCCTTGGTTAGATTGTTCCGGCGTTAAAGTTGCGGCGCACGAGGCGGATCTCGGTGCTGAGTTGGCGTGAGCGGGCGTAGAAGAAGACCACTACCGCAAGGACGATGCCAGCAAAGATGATATTCTCGCTGCTACCGGTGTGGGGCAGCTCGGTTACGACTTGCTCGACGACGCGTTTCTCGGCAGGGCAATCTACCTTGGTACTGAGTGTGTTGCCAAAGGTATTGTCGATGCGGCAATCGTAGGAGGTTGCGTTGCTGGTACCAGTGCCCATCGAAGGAATCTGGTCTTTGAGTTGGACGGTAAATTGCCGCTCTTGGCTCTCACCTGGTTTGATCTCTACAGCTGGCCAACTGAGGATGGTTGCATCGATGCTGGCGCTTTGGTTGGTGTCTTTGGCAAGTGTGCCGCCACCAGCGTCAACGACCGTAGCGTATTGGAGGACATCACCGAGGTTGTCGCTAAAGGTGAATTTCTCGGCGTTGAGGCCTTTGTTGGTGACGCTAAGCTTGTAGGTAATGCGGTCGTGGGCTTTGGCGGTGACGGTGGTCGTCTCAGCACTGTTTTGAGTGAGATTATGGCCACTCTTGGTCTGGACAAATTTGGCAGCGCAGGTTTTGTCTTCGAGCCAGAGGGTGCTGTTGCCTGGGCAGGGCTGGCAGCGGGCATCATCTTTGAGCAGGGTAGGATTGACGGGGCAGCGGGCAGGTGCAGCGATGACAAAGGTCTTGGCGCAGGCTTCGTTGGTGCGGTCGCCCAGAGAGGTCTTAACGGTGAGGACGACGCGGTACGAGCCAGGCGTTTTCTCGCTGTAGCTAACGGTGGGTGTGCTACTCTCGAGTGTTTTGGCGAGCTTGCCATCGCGGTAGACTTGGAAAACATAGCCAGTGATGGTAGCACCATGCTGGGCAGACGCCGCAGCGGTGAATTGGTAGGTGGTGTCGTTTTTATTGATAGCAAGGCCGCTACAGCTTGCTACTGGCGTTGGCTTGATGACGGATGGCGGCGTGCTACAGTTTGGATAGGTACCGACCTGGCCGGGTGGGCAGACAGGTGCTGGTGGCACTGTCTGGGTGATGAGGTTACCACAGTTGAGCATAATGGCGAACCAACCAAACTTCGCTGAGTGGCCAACGAATGCCCGGTAGGTGAAATTCCCCCATAAGTGGTGTGGTCGGTAGTAGAAGTTGCGCATTCCACCTTGCGCTGCCTTCACAGAGTATACGCCTTCGCCCTGAGCGGCACTAAAGTGCGGCGTCATCCCCCACGAGTAGGTGCTCTCGGTGCTTCGCCGAGTTTCGAGGCGAGTTGTCGCCTGTTGTAGCTCAGCACGGGTAATGCCGATGGTGCTGTAGAGATCGCGGATGTTGTTAGTATTGGCGTCGTAGTGCGCCATGAGCTGCGAGCCATTGCTAATTCCACCGTAGATCATATCGCTTGGGTCGGCAGCGTTAGCTGATTCTGGCGGTGCAAGTAGTGTAAAGGACTGCACGACGAGTGCGAGCGCAGTAAAGATCAGCCCTAAGCGGCGCGTCGCTTCCTCTTTGCGTAGGCGCTTCGCGTAGAAACCCAGTTGGCCGACGATCGCCGGACTGAGCGATAAGTTTGATACGAGTTTCCGAAACATGATGTACCCCCATAGACCATCAATGTTAGCTAAATGTTCTATGTATATTCTAGCAATGTGTTGCACGAAATGCAATTGTTTATTGGTTGTGCTTACTGATATATGATGCAGAACCTGTGATACAGCTCGTCTTATTTGACAATAAGCTCCAATTTAGAGAATAATATGGAGTATGGCTCGCTCTGCTCGCTCACACCATCCCGATGACTTTGCACTCGATATTGCGCATGATGAGCTAGATCTCTTTCGCTGGTTTCTCTTGGTGTATCTGCTGGGCAAGCCGATTCAATCACCGGTGGCGGTGCAGACCTGGCGTCTCTTGGTGGAGCATCAGCTCGATACGCCGTGGGCGCTGCTTGCGGTGGAACGGAGGCGCCTCGTGCGGCTGCTAGACGAAGGTAAATACACACGCTACGACGAGAAAACAGCGACAGCCCTGCGGCTGTGCGCGCAGCAGCTGATCGACCAGTATGATGGCTCGCTGATGCTGCTGATAGAAAGCAGCCCAAGCGAAGCCGAGTGCGCCAAACGCCTGCAAAAATTCTATGGCGTTGGGCCAAAGACGGCGGAGATTTTCCTGCGCGGTGTGGCTGAGTTATTTGCTCAGCGTGTGGAATAAGCGGTTGTTGGATAATAAAAATAAAGGAGTAATAAATGCTCGATACATTTCGGAAGATAGGACAGAGTGGAACGCAGTGGAGTCGGCGGCACTGGCGGTGGCTGGCAGTGTGTGGAGTGATTATCATGGGGCTGTGGCTTCATAACACGAGTCTCTTTATGCCAGTGCAGTATCCACGGATACTCGCGCACCGAGGCTTAGCGCAGACTTTCGATTACAGTAAGGTGAACAATAGCACTAACACTGCAGCTATGATAGATAAACCCGAGCATCCCTATCTTGAGAATACAATCCCGTCGATGCGCGCTGCCTTTGATCATGGTGCGGATGTGGTGGAGCTTGACCTTAAGCTCACGAAAGATAAGCAACTCGCGGTCTTTCATGATGCAACGCTGGAATACCGCACAGAGGCCAAGGGCAAAATTAGCAAGTACACGATGGCTGAGCTCAAGCAGCTTGATGTTGGTTATGGCTACACGGCGGATGGTGGCAAAACCTTTCCATTCCGCGGTAAAGGGGTGGGTTTAATGCCGACGCTGGATGAGGTGCTGGCAGCCTTTCCGCGCAAAGATCTTCTTTTACATGTTAAGGACGGCAACCACCAGACATACGAAGTGTTGTGGAGTAAGCTCCGAGCAATGAACCCGGAACGCGTCAAGCAGATGACGGTCTACGGCAACGATGATGGCATTGCCTGGCTGCGCCAACAAAGCGATACGCTGCGTCTTTGCTCCAAGGCGATGATGAAGGCCGGATTGCTGCGTTACTTGGCGGTTGGCTGGACGGGTTATGTGCCGCACGAGCTACACAACATGGAGCTACACATTCCGCGGCGCTATGCACCACTGCTATGGGGCTGGCCAGCTAAGTTTGTTAACCGGATGGCGGCGGTAAACACGCGAGTAATGTTGGTCGAAGGCGATGGACAGTGGTCAGCTGGGTTTGATACAGCGGAGAGCGTGACGCAGATACCGCCACAGTTTGGCGGGTATGTCTGGACGAACCGGATTGATCGGGTGCAGCCAGTGCTCGCGCGGCGGCGCTGAGTTTTATACACTTGAGTGAAATGAGGTAGGATAGGTGACAGACGCGCGCGTCTTGTTCTTGAGTAGTATACTAAACGAATCATTATTGTAATTCATTTACATTAGGTGTAATCTATGCGATAATGTTGACGAAGGAGAAGTAGAATGCAAACACAATTTGATGCACTGATTATTGGTTTTGGTAAGGCAGGCAAGACGCTAGCGGTAGCGCTCGCTGGAGCGGGTCAGCGGGTAGCGCTTGTGGAGCAATCGCCGCAGATGTATGGTGGGACATGCATTAATATTGCATGCATTCCTACTAAAACGCTCGTGAGTGCGGCAGCAGCTGGCCGGTCGATCGACGAAGCGTTTGCTCGCAAGACAGCGGTCGTGACGAAGCTCAATAGCAAGAACTACCACATGCTCGCGGATAACCCAGGCGTGATGGTTATTGATGGCGTTGCGTCGTTTGTTGACGCGCACACGGTGAGCGTCCAGGCGGGTGAGCAGCGCATTGAGCTGCAGGCAGAACGGTTGTTTATTAATACCGGTGCAGTGCCGGTGATGCCAGCGATTGCCGGCCTTGAGCAATCGGCCCATGTCTATACTAGTACGGAGGTGCTCAACCAGCAGCTTAAGCCACGGCGGCTAGCGGTGATTGGCGCTGGGCCAATTGGCCTCGAGTTTGCCTCGACTTATGCAGCTCTTGGTGTGGAAGTCACGCTCTACCATCGCCGGGCGCAGCTGCTTCCGCACGAAGAGCCATCTGTTGCCCAAGCAGTTGCTCAGGCTCTGGAGGCGCAGGGTATAACACTCGTGCTTGCATCAGATATACAACAGGTGCGCGATACAGACCACGGCGTTGCTGTGATAAGTGGCGGTGATGAGCAAGTATATGATGCTGTGCTTGTGGCGGCTGGTCGCCAGCCCAATACAAGCCAGCTTGATCTTGCCGCCGCTGGTGTGGAGACTGACGAGCGCGGTGCGATCATTGTTAATGACCAATTGCAGACCACTCAGCCGCACATTTGGGCGCTCGGCGATGTCAATGGTGGGCCGCAGTATACTTATGTGTCGCTCGATGACTTCCGTATTGTAAAGAGTCAGCTCCTTGGTGATGGCAGTTATACGCGGGCGCAGCGTGCAGTATTGCCTCATGTGATATTTATGCAGACACCACTGGCGCGTGTTGGTCTGACCGAAGTAGCAGCCCGCGCGCAGTATGGCGATGATGTGAAGGTTAAAGAGCTGCCAGCTATGGCGGTGCCGCGCATGCATGTTGATAATAAAACAACGGGTCTGCTCAAAGCAGTGGTCCAGCCATCGACAGGCCATATTCTTGGCGCAACGCTCTTTTGCCAGCAGGCACCAGAGGTGATTAATATTATCAAAACAGCGATGGATGCTGGCCTGCCCTATACTACGCTGCGCGACCAGATCTTTACTCACCCAACGGTGAGTGAGGCGTTGAATGATTTGTTTGCGCTGTAAATTGACTTGCCATCTTAGAGGTTAATTTCTTATATGAGAGTTAACCTTTGCTACTAGTGTAATAGTATACATCCTTTCAAATATAGAGGTGCGACGAAAGTAGAATGTGCTACGCCGCCCGAAACTCATACACAAACGCACCTGTTTTTTGTGAGAGGCAGATGATGTCTAGGTTGGGCGAGCTGTGTTTGTCTGGGAGTGTTTGACCAAGATAATGGAAGCGAATAATACACGAGCTGTCTGAGGCAGCGGCCGAGCTCAGCAGAGTACGCGCGTGGCCAGACATCTGCTCTGAAGAATCAAGCGGCAATGTGCGCCCAAGCCGTGAATATGCCATCCATCCCGTGCAACCAAACTTGCAATCGCGAAACGGCTGGCTAGCGAGCAGACGCTGACGTGCGGCGTGATCGGTGATAGTGCCGATGACGATGCCACCTGGCCCATCAATATTGATAAACTCACCGCGGCTCAGGGTAATGTCGAGCGACTGCGTGGCCTCGCTTTTCACTCGCCGCGCGAGTTCCTTTGTCGCGTTTGTCCAGAGCGGCTCGGGTCGCACTGCGTGCAAGACAGCGCTTATGCCAACGCCTGCCACGATGAGCAGGATCATTACCATAAGGGGCAGCCACATATGGCGGAGAAGAGTGAAAAGCTTGGCGAGTGTATTGCGCATGTATTTCATGCATATAGTATATAGCAGGCGCTGGGTGCTTGCAATGGGAGCAAAACGATGTAATAGCTAAAGATATGTTGTCGCGCTGCGTGCGCTATTTTGTGCCAGCAAGGTAGATTTCTTGCACCTGGGTATCACTCAGCGCGGTTGTGTGGACAGCCCCAAACTGCATCATGCCAGTGAAGAATGTGTTTGTGCTGTTGATCGGTGTGCCATCGCCATTACGCCACTCGCTAAAGCGCCCACAGCCAAACTTCCAGTAGCCGCGGAAGTTTTGGGCCTGCGTGACGCTTGGGTCGTGAGCAACCAGTGCGCCATCGGCATAGAGCCGTATGCCTTGTGGTGAGAGTGAGGCAGCAACGTGGTGCCATTTGCCATCGGCGTAGTTTTTGCCGGCTGGCGAGAAGACAGAGCGTGTGGCATTGGGCCACACCGCAAAGGCAATGCGCCCTTGCTTGTCGAGAAAGAGGACGCGGTCTAAGCTTGCGTCGGCACCATTGTCTGGTGTACTAGCAAAGCCGGCGATGCGCCCATTATTGAGCCCATATTGATTGGTATTGAACCAAACAGAGAGAGTAAAAGGGTTGGGGTTATCGACAAGTGTGGGGTAGGCAAGGCAGGTATCTTTGAAGAGGGTGCTGCGCACACGGTCGCGGCGACAGGCGTATGATTGTGAACCATGAGTAGCGGCTGTGCGTGTGAGCCAGGTACCCTTATTGTTATTACCAGATAGGTCGCGCTCGGTAGTGCCGGTATCGAAGTACGTCATGCCGTAGATGAAGAGTGCTTGCGTAGGAGCAGTGAGTTTGGTGGCATCAGCGCAGTTATACAGTACGGGGCGCGCGGTATTGGCACTGTTGCGGATCGTACCTGAAAACGCCCCGCTCGTTAGATAAAAATTATGAAAGATAATAAAGCATATTCCCACTAGGGTGATAATCGCTGCGACAATAACAGAGGTGATGGGCAGTGGCTGTGGTGAGCTATCTGCCGCGGTGGGCCGAGATAGCTGGCGGAGGCCGTAGAGCATCAGCCCAAAGGGGATAAGACAAATGAGCATAATACACAAGACGACCCAGGCTGTGTAATGAATCGTTGGTGTGAAGAAATACTGCCCGTGGCTGTTTTGTACTGAGACAGTAATGGTGGCATCTTGGCCGGGGTAGAGCACCGTACCGACTGCGTCAATCGGGAAGACACCAGTGTTGACGATGTGCATAGTGGCACCTTCGTTGGACGGCAAAACACTGAGCACACTAAAGTTGATCCATGGATGAAACCACAGCGACACAGCGCAGAGTACCAGTGTCATGCCAATAATCCGATAATACCAGCGCCACGTTGGGTGAGCTCGGCGGGTAGCTAGATGAATAATGAGCCAGCCTATCACCACCCATGGCAGCATTAGCCATACCCAGCCAAGCCAAGGGTTGATGAAAATTGCTTTGCCAATGATGGCGCTGCGCTCAATAGGAAGCGGATCGGCCGCATGGTTGAGGTCGCCCTTGGTGAGGATGCGCTGGTTGGTGATAGATTGAATCCGATGGGTATACGTCCGGCCGTGGCGCTGGAAGGTAATGATATCGCCGGGGTGGTAGTTGTTAGCTGGCTGCGTGACAACGAGCGAGCCAACTGGTGCGGCTGTGGCCATGCTCGGTGTTGTGACGAAAAAGATACGCATGCCAAGTGCCATCATCACGGCAACGAAGCCTCCAAGACAGAGGCTCAGGATGGTGATGATAATAATTCGTTGCCGAGGCATGCGTATCGTCCTACTCCAGAGGAATTACGCGCCAAATGTCCACGTCAGTGGTTGCGAGACCTGCAAGCCTTGGTAGGTTGGGCCAGCACTGGCGTCGAGTGATACCTCAAAGGTGATCGGCACACTCTCACCAGCATTGATGGTTGCTTTGCTGAGCTTGGCGAGCAGGTCAATAGCACCGCCTGCTTGCAATTGTGCGGCAGTGCCCGTAAAGAATGTGCTGCTGCCTGATTTGATAGCTACCTTGACTTTGCTACACAAGTCTGTTGCCGAACCCGCCATTGAAGCACCAGCGACCGATGATTGGCTGCATGTGCCAGGGTTGAGGCTAAAGGATGTTGCGGCTACGCTTCCGGTGTTTTGCAGGGTAATGTTGGTTGTTTGGGCTGGCCCACCAGCAACAAGTGGTGTGCTTGTACCACCATATTTGTTAATAGTAGAGCAGGTCGCAGAGTTGGTCGTTGCGCCAGCGCCGTCTGTGCTGTTGCAGGTGTAGGTGCCTGATGTTTCCTTCATGGTGAGTGTACCGGTTGAGGCACTGTTGATGGTGTTTTGGATGCTTGCCGCAAAGCCTGCGAAGGTCGGTGTAAAGGTAAAGGCGACCAGTAGTGCACCAACAATCCCCGTTGAGATAAGGCCAATTCGCTTTTTGCCCTGGCCGGTTTGAGTTGCAATCATAAAATCCCCCTTATGGTTATATTAGCTATCAGTGTACCAAAAGCATGAGCGTTATACAAGATGGTAGATCGCTGATTGTTGTATATACTGTGATATTAGCCACCCTCCTTTGGAGCAATACCAGGATTGATTGAGTATTTTCTGCGGATTGATCTCTTCCGTGGATGCCAAAAGCCTGATGAAGGAGACAACAGATTTTTCTCGATGTATAGCAGAGCAGCGAGAGAAAGGTTGCTGCACTAGATTGTGCTCGTATGGATATGGCATGGCTGCACCTCTGTTTTTACTATAGGCTAATGCGAGAAAGCTGGTTACTATACGCTGTATTACCAGCCTGGCTGCACAGCCGTTCCCAAACCTGCTATAATAGAATATGAGTAGAAAGTAAAGAGGCGTTATCGTCCAGGATAGCGCGAGCGGAGGTCGGAGCGATATGGCAATCAGTCAGGCGAAACTAATTCAGGCAGCGCGGCGGGTCTTTGCCCAGGATGGCTACAAGGCAGCATCGATTGTGGAGATTGCTCAGGTGGCAGGTATTGCGGTCGGCGGCGTGTATTTGCTCTATCCGTCTAAGCTGGAGCTCTTCCTTGCGGTGTATCGTGCGGAGGACGAAAAGACAAAGAACCGGATTGTTGGGCGGATCGATTGGTCGCAGCCCCGGGCGGCTTTTGCGGCCTATCTACGTGCCACAACACAAGCAACGCGGCGTAATAAAATCCTCGCCGAGTGGCAGAGTGATGTGCCTGGCGAGCAGGTGCGTCAAGCTTACCATGATGATGCGAAGCAAGCAGGAGCGGGCAATAGCCTGGCACTGCGTGGTGAGTTCTTCGCTGAGCAGGTGCAGCAGTGGCGGCGCGATGGCATACTGCGGCCAGGCGCGACCGACCAGATAATCAGCGAGCTCTTTACGGTAGTGGCAGCGATTGACGCACGAGAAGATATTGCACCAAAGACAATGCGGTTTATGGTTGATGCGGTGCTTGAGCAGCTGTTTGTGAGTGAGTAGCTGCTGTGACATTATGACCGATACAGAACACGGAAACGAAACTGGCGTAGTATTTGCAATTATGACTGCTTCATCGTATACTTATCACTAGTATGTTGCAATATCTTCGTTCGAGTGAGGCAGATCAGACGATTACGCCGCGTGATACGCTGCGGGTTGGGTCGTGGCTGCGCTGCGAGAAGCCCAGCAGTGAGGAGATCGACAAGCTCCTGGCGCTTGGTATGGACGAAAACATCATCAAAGATGCGCTGGACCCGCACGAGGTGCCACGTGTTGAGTTTGAGGATGAGTGGACGTATTTGATTGCCCGCTTGCCTGATACGGATGATGACTTTAACGACTTTACGACACCGATATTATTTGGTATTCACAAAAACTACGTGGTGACGCTCTCGCGTGATAGCCTGGGCCGGCTCTGGCAGCCTTTTGTTGACAAAACGCGGATGAATACGGCGCGGCGGATTGAGCTCGTGGTGGCAATGATCGAGGCGGTGTCGCTGCAGTACCAGCGGCGAGTGGCAACGATCAACCGACAGATGCGAGCAGCAACGGACGACCTCCATACGCTGCGGGCGCGCGATATCGTGACGCTGACCGAGTATGAACGCAAGCTCAACGACTACCTCAATGCACTAGTGCCAATGAACTGGGCGATTGAGCGCTTGATGGCAAACCGCAGTCTCCGCCTCAAAGAGGATGATAAGGATGATGTGGAGGATATCTCGATTGACTTGGAGCAGGTGATTGCGCGTTGTAAGTCGCTTTTGCGCACCATCACTAATGTGCGTGATAGCTACCGCGCCGTGATGGACACGCGCCTGAACGAGACAATCCGCTTACTAACGGTGATCACGGTGGCATTGACTATCCCAACGATGATCGCTGGGCTCTATGGTATGAATGTGCCTGTGCCAGGGGCGGATGACCCAACGATGTTTTGGAAGATTACCACCGTGAGTGTGATAGCTGCCATGGCAACCGGGTATTATTTCTTGCGTCGGCGGTAGGGGTTATTGCACCCCACCTGCCTTGAGTAATGTCTTTAGCCCGTGCTCGCCGCCACCAAAGCCGCTGGTGGTGTAGTCATTAACGATCATGTAGGGGAGGCCAGTGACGCCGAGCTTGAGAGCGCGGCTGGTGTTTGTGGCGATATCGTCTTTGTGTTTCTCGTTTGTCACGCAATCGCGGAAGGTTTCGACGTTGAGCCCGATCGCTTCGGCTGATGTTTCGAAATAGCTGACGGGGAGGAGCGGAATTTCTTTGGGTACGGCAACGCCTTTGACACCAATGCCTTTGTCGAAGTAATCAGCCTTGATGCGGGGCACAATGTGGTGCGTGTATTCCCAATATTTATGCTGGTCGGCCGCGCAAAATGCTGCTTCGGCGCCACGTTCAGTGTTAGGCACGATATCTTTGAGAACGGCAACAATCCGGTGCTCGTAGCGCAGTTTGCCAGACTTAATGTACTGCTGGAAGTCTGTGGTGTTTGTGGCAGCCTCGACCTGCGCACAAAATGAGCAGAAGTAGTCGGTGTAGTCGACAAAGACATTGGGCGCAGTGTGGCTGCCCTGCGACATAGCGCTCTGCCAGGGCTCACCTTTGCCAATGTGCTTGTTGGGTGGGCGGTTGATGAGATTGTAGGCGAAGAGGCTGATGATTGTGACAACGACAACCCCAAGCATGATATGGATCAAGCTAACCCCTGTTTGTTGTGACTGCATGATGCTCCTCCTGCTGAGCTAATGTTATGTAAATGGCGGCAATCTGGCCTGATCGATAGAGCGAAAAGAGGCTGAGCCCAAGGGCAATAATAAGCACAATGGTGCTGGCAACCATCGCGGCTGAAGCAGCGGCCGCTCCCGAGAAAAACACTGCCACGATGGGGAGAATGAGTGATGTACCACAGGGTACGCAGCCTAGACCAATCGCCGCCGCGATAGAAGCAACACCGCTGAGGCCGAGCTGCTGGGTGGTTTGCTGGTTGCGCTTGTTGTGCCGGGCGGTGAAGATAATAAGCGCGAGCGATATTCCTTGCAGCACTGAGACAAGCACAAGCAGTGCACCCGTCAGCGACGTCGCAGCCTGCCGAGCGATCTCTATAAACATTGTTCCAATCACACCAAGCTTATCAACAAGTGGCAGGCGAGACATAAGCAGCGCGCCATAGAATCCACCATTGGTCAGGAGAAAAATCAGCCAGGCAAAGCCAAGTGCGCCAACTAGCGCCCCTGCCGCATAGCGTGGCTGGCGCAGCACCTGACCAATGCCGCTCAGGGCGGCAAGCGAGGCGTGGCGTAGCGAGGAAAAGCGATGTTTCATGAGTGTCTCTATTATACCACTGAGCACTGCAAACTTCTGTGGTTATCCTATCAATGGCTACTCTGTGACGCCATAGCCAAGTAGGCCAGTATAGTTGCGCTGCTGATTGGCAAAAACACGTATCTTGTTATTCTCATTGCCACCAACAGTGGTGAGTATGCCGTCGTCATTGCGCAGGACAATGTGTGTATGGTCGCCAAAGACGGGTGAAGCGCGGTAGATTGCTACGTCGCCAGGGCGGGGCTGGTAGCCGCTATCGGCTGGCTTGAAGCGGCCTGCTGACTCGTAATATTCACGCAGCGTGAAGGTGCCTGGGATGCGCCAGCTACCAGTGTGTGGGTTCTTGAGCGGCGCACCAGCTTGCTGCATCGTCCAGCTGACGAAATCGGCACACCATGCCTCGTGCGCTCCTTGGCTATATTTTGTACCAGCGGGCTGAGCGGCAAACTCTGCCTGAGTAAGCTGGATAACCTTGCGGCGAGTAGGGCTGAGGGTATGCGTGTCGACCTCAGGAAACTGGGTTAGCCCTGGCGAACGATCGAGCGTGGCCACATGCGACGTACCTTGGAGCTTGTAAAGAATTTTGCGCCAGCCAATCGCTGTGCCGACGATGCCGCCAATAACGAGAAGGAGGGCAAGGCAGATGGTGATAATGGTTGCTCGGTGGCTGAGAGGGAATAATCGTTTCATACGTATAGTATACACCGCGTGGTGATGAGATGCTTGTTGGTTAGTTGCTGGTTGGATGGCAGTAAGGGTGTTTCGAGCTGTGAGTGAGGATTTATTTTGTTGAATAGCTGCATACCATAGCGGCGAAATTACCAAGTGCCTTGCCGACATCTTTCCATTGGCGACACCGAAACAGGTCGTGTGCGGTAATGAGCAGTGCTGCACCAATGATAATAAGCAGCATAGCTAAGGTATACCCTGCGAGAGATGACTGACTGATGAATAGCTGCAGCGCATAGTAGCCTGCCGCAAGCGCAAGACCAAAGATGATGAGGCTGAGGAGCTTAAAGAAGTAATGCATGATGGTTTGATTATGGTACGATAGCAAAAATATGTCAACGACATATATAGTATTTGACACAATAATAGTATAACTCTATAGTTATGCATATGTTTCAACCACCTCGCCCCCTCCTGTATAACACAGCACCACTAACAAGCCAGCAGCTCAAAGAACTCCTTAAGGAGTATGTCCAGCACTATCGCGAGTTGCTATGTACGCCTGATACTATGAAGCAATTACTCAGGCCACATTCGTATAGCGGCGCAAAGGCAGATGAGGTTGTGGATGCTGTCGTTGACATTGTCAATATGTGGGGATATTACTTCTACCAGCCAACTGGCAAGACAGCTGCAAATCAGGAGAAAAAGCGTTTTGCGCAGCAGCAGCTGCACGATATTCGCGCAATGGCTGACGAGATTCCTGATCTTGCGAAGGTTATGTCTGAGATTGAAGAGACAGTATGGCAAAATCTTGATTTAGAAGTGAATCAGCAATCAGCTGAATCTCTTGTGGCTGAGGCTGGTGATATCGATCGAAAAGAATTGTTTGATAGGTTGGTGACACACTATGTACGACTCAATGAGTATTATGATAGTGAGGGAGAAGCAACCGCTGAGCAGAAGGAGCAACTGGATGACATTGTGCAGCATATGCGCACTATTATCGATGAGAATATTGCTGCAAAACGTAAGATGTTTGCTAATCGCTATTGGTCAGTAGCAGCTGAGACTTTGTATAAAGCGCTTTTTCTCACTAGCCGTCTGTATCATATCAGTGGTGCTGATGAGGACTTTGAGCGGGTTTTGAATCTTGCTAGCCTATATCGCACAGCGATGTATAGTACGCTCGGTGGGTCTGTACCAGCCCTACCAAGCCTTGATGATGCAGATATCGTACCACTCTCGCAGGCAGAGCTTAAGCGTGACAGAAAGGCGAGTACCTATATCTATGATGTTGAGTTTGTTGTTCTCTCACTGGTAGAGGACTGTCTGAGAGACGGCCAGCCTGACAAGGCACGCCAGATTGAGCGCTACCTCATTAATCCGTATATGCGTGCTGTTGCGGATACGTACTATGTTCTTAATCACGAAGATCCAACCGGCAAGAGACAAAAGCGCGCTGCGGCATACGTTATCGAAAGAGAGGACATAGCCTACGTAAAACATGGTGATGAGGATATCGATGATGAGATAGTCATCAATGAGCTTGACAGTGGACGTATTGCTTTTGATGAGGAGATACGCCGTCGCTATATTGCATATGTACGGCAGTCAGCAGCTACTGGCAAAAATAATCATGTGATACTTGCCCTCGGAGCACTACAGCAATGTTGTGAGTACACCAATAGGGATCGTACTGCTATCTGCCAAGTTGTCTGGGAAAAATTACGGAGTACGCTTCGTCCTACAGAATGGCGGCACCCAGTCATTATTAGTGCTGAACAGTCTGAATGTCTCTATCTTTTATGGAGATACGATGATGCAGATAAAGTGGATAATTGGCTTAGGCAGCTATACATGAATGATCCTAGCTACAATATAGTTAAATTCTGTCTCTTACGGTTTGCGTTTGATCCAAAGGTATTTGCAACACTGGAAGATATTATTATGAAAGACACAACAGGTCACCTCCAGCCGAAACTTAGTAGGACACTCAGGGATCTTCGATTCTATCTTTGTCGCGCGATAGAAGATGCGTTTCAGTGTGAAAAGCAGATAAAAGAATAGAGGACTGTGCTGCAATAATAGAGAGCCTGAAATAGCACTTAGGAGCGTTCTTAATAAAGTGATTTTAAAAGACTGCTGCGCCTTTCGCTTTCCTCTCCTCTATGCTATAATCCGGCCCAAC
>CALHWA010000116.1 GCA_938036845.1 uncultured Candidatus Saccharibacteria bacterium
TCCTCAAACCGATATTTTTGTTTATTATTTTGTATATCGTGTTCGATAAATTCCTCGGCCTTGGTAAGCAAGTCGAGCACTATCCGGTGTATCTTTTAGTAGGAATTGTGCTATGGAACTTCTTTAGTGAGGCGACGGTGCAAGGGCTACAGTCGATCGTCTCGCGCGGCGACCTTATTCGCAAGATCAACTTTCCCAAGTACATTATCGTTATCTCAGGCACGATCTCGGCCTTTATCAACCTTGCCATCAACATGGTAGTGATTTTAGGTTTTTGTTTGGTTAATGGCGTACAATGGTCGCTTGAGGGATTGTTGGTTATTCCACTCATCCTCGAACTCTATGTACTCTCCCTAGCGGTGGCGTTTTTCCTTGCGACGATCAATGTGAAATACCGCGATATTGGCTACCTGTGGGAGATATTCATGCAGGCGGCCTTCTATGCCACGCCGGTTATTTATCCTCTGCAGATGGTAATGGAGCGCATGCCAGCTGCTGCGCCATATCTTATGCTCAACCCAGCAGCCCAGATCATCCAAGACGTCCGCCAGGTGCTGGTCACACCCCAGACTATCCAGCTCTACGATCTTGTTTCTTTCCCGTGGGTGCTCATTCCATTTATTTCGATTATCATTATCATTCTGTTGGCGGTGTTTTATTTCCGGCGCAACCAACAGTATTTTGCGGAGAGTATCTAGATGGCGCAACCAATCGTTGTTATCAATAACCTCACGAAGTCCTTCAAGATCCCGCTGGAAGCAACTTCGGGCATCAAGCAAAAGCTCATTAACCTCCTCAAGGGGCGCAAAGGGTATCGGGTCTTTACTCCGCTTAAAGATATCGATTTTACCATTAACGAGGGAGATTTCTTTGGTATTGTCGGGCGCAATGGCTCAGGTAAGAGTACGCTACTCAAGACAATTGCCGGCATCTACACCCCCAATAGCGGAAGTGTCGAGGTGGGCGGTTCGCTGGTGCCGTTCATCGAGCTGGGCGTTGGCTTTAACCCAGAGCTAACTGGCCGCGAGAATGTCTTTCTCAACGGTGCATTGCTGGGCTTTAGTCATGACGAGATGGAGGCAATGTATGATAAAATTGTCGACTTTGCCGAGCTGGGCGACTTTATGGAAGAACGGCTCAAGAATTATTCCAGTGGGATGCAGGTGCGCCTGGCTTTCTCTATCGCCATTCGTGCTCATGCCGATATCTTACTCCTAGACGAAGTCTTGGCGGTGGGTGATGAAGCCTTCCAAAAGAAATGCTACGCCTATTTCGATAAGCTTAAGCGCGAGAAGCGCACCGTTATTCTCGTCACGCATGATATGTCGGCGGTAGAGCGCTTTTGCAACAAGGCAGTGTTTATCGAGGATGGGAAGGTGAAGATGATCGGCAAGCCATACCGCATCGCCGCCGCCTATAGTCGGAGCAACATTAAGAGCTACAACGAGTCAGAAGGGCTAGACGAGCAAATATCAGATGACTTCGACATTACACTGCGTGGCAGCGATGGCAACGAACAGACGGTGTATGAGTATAACGAGACTATGACAGTGGAGTTAGAGTGGCAGCAAACAGGGGTCAAGCACGTTGGTGTCGCAATCTTCCGCGAGAATGGTGAGTATGTCTATGGCCCTAACACCTATCAAGAAAAAGTGAAGATTGCTGACAAGAATCGTGCGACCTACACTGTGCAACTCAACCTCAACGAGGGGAGTTACTTCATCAAGGCTGGCTTGATGGGGGCGGACGACACGAAGACGATCGCCTTTACTGAGGAGGGGCCGCACTTCTCGGTGCAACGTGATTATGATCATGGCCGGTGGGGTGGTGTTACCAAGCTCAAGCATACCTGGAAATAGGGAGAAATGTCGTATATATTACATCGTTTGACGCACCTTATCAAAGTCAATCGCCACCTCCACCGCGCGGTACGTTACCTCTTGACGCCGTATCGAGTCTATCTTGATGCTCGCCAGCGCCGCATCTACGATGCATGGCAGCGTCAGCACACCGAGCAGCCACCAGCGCTTGCCTCACTTACTGAGCAGCCGCTTATCTCTATCATCGTACCGACGTATAATACGCCAATTCCATTCCTGCAAGAGATGGTACAGTCGGTGGTGGCGCAGTCGTACCCACATTGGGAACTTATCCTCGTTGACGATGCCTCGACTAATGAGACTACTCGTCAGGCGATCCGTGACTTAGCCGAGGATGTACCGCAGCTCAAGCCGTTCTTTTTGGATAAGAATCGCCACATTGCTGGTGCAACCAACTATGGCATCGCACAGGCTACGGGTGAATACATTGCGCTGCTTGACCATGATGATACTCTCCATCCTGATGCACTTCTGTGGGTTGCGGCCGCGATCGACCGCACGGGCGCGCAGTTCGTCTACACCGATGAGACGAAGATGGACGAGCACGGCCGGCCCTATCAGCCGTTTTTCAAACCCGATTGGAACGAAGATTTTTTGCGTGCGGTGAATTACATCACGCACTTTGCCGTCATGTCGCGCCAGTTACTCACAGAGGTTGGCGGTGAAGATGGGTCGTATAATGGCACGCAGGATTGGGAGCTGTTCTTGCGCCTGACGCGGGCTTTGCAGCCCGAGCAGATTGCTCATGTGCCGCAGATCCTCTACTATTGGCGTGTCCACCAAGCCTCCACAGCGAAAGACCTTGATGCCAAACCTTACGTCATCGATGCGCAGCGCCGCGCCCTCGAGGCAGACAGCGCCGCTCGCCAGGTGCAGACCCAGGTGGAGCGTGACCCGCAGTATGGCGCTCAGTGGCAGATGAGCTATATCTTAGACCAAGCATATAGCATTGACACCGCGTCGTTTGATGAGTCGACCACTGTTGGTCAGCTGCTTGAGACAACCACTGCCGAGATGATATGCCTGACGCAGCATAATGCGCTGCCTTCTAGCACGCTGCAGCACCTCGCTACCGATGCTGCTCGCCCAATGATCGGTGCGGTGGCGCCACGGATTGCCGATGAGCAGCAGGTGATTGCAAATTTGTCGTCGATTTTACAACCATCGGTGGTAGGTCTGCTCCAGCAGCTCAGTCGGCGCTCATTTACCAAACATATCTACTTGACAGCACGCTATAATCTTGGTACTATCGACGCACCAACAGTGGTGGTGGCGCGTACCAAACTTGCCGCTCTTGCGCCAGATACACCGCTTACCAGTGCTCAGATAACTGCTGCACTATGTGGTAAAGGATACAACACACTATATAACCCGCACGTAACGCCAGAGGAGGACGTATGATCGATAAAGTACACAAAGCCGCCAAGAAAAGCATGAAGATTATCAAAGACGATGGAGTGATCGGCTTTGGTAGGCGCGCCACGAAGTATGCCTACTATCGTAAATTCCCCGAGCGCAAACAGAAGTATTACAAAGACATCCTCTTTATCAACGGCTGCACCTTGCCGCACCCCGAACGCTATCGTGTGGCACACCAGATGGAACAGCTGATGTCGCAGGGGCTAACGGTGGAGAGTGTGTTTTATGATCGACTCTCGCTGGATGACTTCAAGTATTATCGTGGCTTCGTCTTCTTTCGTTGCCCAGTGACAGAGACGGTGCGGGAGTTTATCAAGCAAGCAAAGTTCTTCAACAAGACCTGCTTTTTTGATATCGACGATCTTGTCATCGATCAAACGTACACCGACGGTATCAAGTACGTCCAGCAGATGAACCAAGCCGATAAGCAGCTCTATGACGATGGGGTGAACCGCATGCGCGAGACACTTAAGCTTTGTGATCACGTTGTGACGACTACAACGCAACTGCGCGATGAGCTGCAAAAGTACACCACCGGTGATATCCTCATCAACCGCAACGCTGCCTCTGATGAGATGATCAAGACGTCTAATATGGCGCTGGAAGACTTGGCTGAGGGGAAGATCGCCAAAGATGCAGACAGAATTATCATCGGGTACTTTAGTGGGAGTATTACGCACAATGAGGACTTTGAGCTGGTGATTCCAGCCTTGATTCGGCTGTTTGATGCGTATCCGCAGCTCCACCTCAAGATAGCCGGGATTCTCGATGTACCGGCCGCGCTTGAGCCGTATAAAGAGCGGGTGATGACCTCGGGTTTTGTCGATTGGCGTGAACTACCTAAGGTGATGGTGGACTGTGATATCATCCTTGCACCTCTGGTCGATACGATCTTTAACCGTGCGAAGTCTGAGAACAAATGGCTTGAGGCTGGCCTCGTCAAGGTACCGACGGTGGCGAGTCAGGTGGGGGCCTTTGCCGAGCAAGTGAAGGACGGCGAGACGGGTCTCTTGGTTGGCGCGGATAACGATTGGTATGCAGCGCTCGATCGCCTTATTACCGACAAAACACTGCGCACTCAGCTGGGCGAGAATGCGCACAAGATTGCTACCAATGATTATTCGACGGTTTATACCGGTTACACGCTTGCATCATTTGTGCGGGAACGCTTAGCGCGCAATATTGGCTTTGTCTTGCCTTCGACGGATATCTCGGGTGGGGTGATCGTTGCCGTCAAGCATGCCGATATTCTGCGCAAGGCGGGCTGGGATGTAACGCTGATCGATTCAGTGAGTAAGCATGCCCTTAAGCAGGCCAAAAAGACCTACCAATACCGCTCTGAATTGCCAGGCTTCAATGTTATTACAGCGCACAAGACGAAGATAGAGGCCTTCTTTGACACACAAGTGGCGACGCTGTGGTCAACGGTAGAGATTATCAAAAAGCACCCCAATGTACGCAATCGGCTTTACTTCGTCCAGAACTTCGAGACTGATTTTTATATCCCCGGCACGGGTGGCCCACGCTTCGCGGCGAACGCATCGTACTGCGACCAGTCGGGCGTGCGCTATGTAACAATGTCGCTCTGGTGCCAGAAGTGGCTCAAAGATATGTTTGGCAAGGATGCGAAGTATGTCTCGAACGGCATCGATATCGAGTATTATCCATACCGCGAGCGCGATTTTGACAGTGGTCGCAAGATAAAAATCCTCGTTGAGGGCGATAGTAAGAGCGAGTATAAGAACACCGACGAAGCCTTCCGTATTATCAATCAACTCGACCCTGCGAAGTATGAAATTTCATACTTATCGTACCGCAAGGAGCCGAAGGACTGGTACCGCGTCGATACATTCTACAATCGCATCGCCCCCGAGAAGGTCGGCGAAGTATATGCTAGCTGTGACATTCTCATCAAAACAAGCATCCTCGAGAGCTTCTCCTATCCACCACTTGAGATGATGGCAACTGGTGGTCTTGCGGTAGTAGTGCCTAATGGCGGTAATGTTGAGTACCTCAAGGATGGTGAGAACTGCCTCCTCTACCAACAGGGTGATATAGCGGCTGGTGTCGCGGCCGTAGAGCGCCTGGTAGCAGACAAAGCGCTACGCGACAAGCTCATCGCTGGTGGCCGCCAAACCGCCAACGATTATCAATGGAAGAATATTGAGGAGAAAGTGGCAGCGATTTACGAATAGCCCGCAGTTGTTTTATTATAGTTATATTGTGGTATAAAAAATAGGAAATACTATGAGAGAGAAGCTAACCAAATCAAACCAAACCAAACCAAACATATGAGTCCTATCAAGAGGGCCAGAGCCAAGCGGAGCATACACTGCCAGCAGATGGTGAGATGATAGAAGAGACCCCAGTGGCAGATTCAATCCAAAAATTTTCTTGCAGAGCACTAGGCAAAGCAATAAAATCCTGGTGGAAAGAGCGGCATTGGAAACCAGGCGACCCCTTCTATACAGTAGGGCCAATTGATCCGGGTGACCCTGTGGCAAACGTGTATCCAGAGTCTGCAAGAAAATATTTGCGTGATCATGAGATGACGTGCAGAGAGTATGACATTACAACGAGCTAGCTAGAGTGGGTCTTACAATCACTCATTCTTCTCGACGAGTTTAATCATCACTGCTTCGACATGTGAGCCGGGTCGGTCGCCACCAGCGACCTCGCCATTCTTTTTCCAGCCTTGCCAGCCCACCCAGGAGAGGTGAGTGTTGTAATAAATGTCGTAGCGAGCGGCATCGGCGGGACTAAGGCTAAGCTTGAGGGCTTCGAGTGCTTTGCTCTGGCCAGTCGTGCCACAGGGCTGCGATGATGAGAGAGTGACTGGTGGGAGCCACTGGCCAGCAGTTTTTGCTTCGCACTGGATGGTAATAGGTGAACCATCGCGCAGCGATACGGCTTTACCAAGGCGGATTGCCTCGAGGTAGCGCGATTTGCCAGTGGTGCCAGCCATGATAGGGTGTGACACATCGGGCATCCAGCCGATGTAGCCTACGTGGGCAGCGTAGCTCAGTTGATAGAGATCGGGCACAGCAGTATTGGTTGGGTTGTAAAAGGCACCGCCAGGCAAGCCGAGTGTATGCTTCGGCACAAGGCGCACCTCGAGTGCTTCGAGCTGTCGGTAGGCACCGGTCGAACCAGCTGGTTGGCCATTCTTGGCCCAACCCATCCAGCCGACGTATTGCAAGTAACCTCGGTACCAGATGTCGTATGCAGTGGCAAGTTTGCCAGTAAGTAAGAAGCGGACTGCCTCAATGGAGCGGAACTGCCCTGTGGTGCCGGATACGTCGCCCGCTTGTTTCCAATCTTGCCAGCCGACGTAGCTAACGTGTGATGAATATTGGATGTTGCCTGGCAGGCCCGTTGTGTTGTGGAGCGATGCTTTGATGGCTTCGATGCGGCGGCTCTGGCCAGTGGTACCGCTCATCATCTCATCGCGCACTTCTGGCTGCCAGCCCACCATACCGACATGTGAACTGAGTGAGAGTCTAAGGGGTGATGGGTCGCCATGTGTTGCAATATTTTTATACGCTGCTCCGGATGATTCAGGCGCGGGTGTTCCTTTGCGCACCAACTTTATCTCAATCGCCTCGATAGCATTGTTAGCTCCGCCAGTCACACCAGCCACTTCACCATTCTTAGCCCAGCCCATCCAGCCAATGTAGCTCACGTGGGTGCGATAGTAGATGTCGTACGCTTGGGCGAGAGTACCAGTTGGCTGGATCTTGACGGCGGTGATTGGCCGGCCAAGCCCTGTTGTGCCCGACTGCATACTACCCTGCACAGTGGGTTGCCAACCGCGCTCGTTGCTGTATGAGGTATAATTTACCTCACCATCGATCGTGAGAGCTTGCATTGCCTTGCTTTGACCAGTGATACCTGTAATGCCACGGTTATGGATTAATCCTGTCCAGCCGACGTAGCTGCTGTGCGAGCGGAAGCTGATAAGTGGTCGGCTATGCTGGGTCGAGCCAAACCAGTCATTCCACACTCGCCAGAAATTGCGGTTGCCATAGGCGCTGCAATGATCGCCCAGGCCATACATATTAGCCAGGGCTGCTTGATTGGGTTGGTAGGGTGTGTAGGTGTAGAGTGCCGCTGTGGCCTTGCTCTCGATATATACATCGCCAGCACCGCAGCCTCGCTGTACTACATTCCATAGGATACGATTGGTCGCAAACGGCTTTTTGTACGACCACCACGGTTGCTGCATACTATCCAGATACCAGCGGATGAGCTGTGCTCCTGAGGCAACTTGCATCGAGAAGCCAGCATAGTTGCGATCGCAATTAGCACTGCCACCCGGGCCACTATCGGGGCAGTGTGAGCCCATGGCATAGGTGTATTGGTTTTGGAGTGGCCAAGTGTCAGAGGTGAGCGGGCCAGCCGACTCGGTGGCGATCTTCACCAGCAGGACTTTAGGGTTGAGATTGTTTTGCTTGGCAGCATCATAGATAATCTGCGCGGCACTGACTGCTCCAGCGGGGATCGTTCCACCGAAGTTGTTGGCGGGGATGTAATTGCCCGGTGTGTATTTAGGTACTTCATAATAATCCTTGAGGCAGACATATGGTGGCTCGTGCCAACCCCGAGCGGCGGCATACTGTGCTCGGCTGATATCGCGCCTGCCATGTTCGGCAGCAGGCTGCCGGCCATAAGTGTCGCATTGTGGGTTGAGGCTATTGAGAAACGCCTGAATATCTGCCACCGACATATCGTCGCTATTGGTAAAGAGCAAATCATCAACGATATTGCCTGCTCGCCAATCGGCTGCCGTTACTGCTTGGGCTGGGCGGGAGAGGATAGTCGCAGCAAATAAACTCACACATAAAACACCAGCAAGGACATATCGCCAATATGTCGAGAAGGGACGAGCGGTGGAATATGATTGAGCCATCATCTAGCGAATCTCCTTATCAAGTGTCTTCGTGAGTGCCTTGCCACCAAGCGGCGTGACAGCGAGAGAGATATGCCACGTACCTTTGGGTAATGATCGGGCGGGCACAGAGAAGCCAGCACAGGTGGAATATTCTGGTTGGTAGATGATGGCAGCGTGCTGCTCAGAGCGCTGCTCGCTACTAGTGATCGTCAGCACGCACTGACCAGAGGAAAAGCCTTGTTCTCTCAGCTTAGTAGTCACGACGACCGTCTCGCTCGACTGCTCGGCAGAGAGCTCGATGTGCTTGGCCGAGGCTGGGACTGGCGCGGGCTGAGCCTGGGTGGTGCGCTGCTGCGAGGTATCTTTGGTATTGTCTGCATTATGGTCATTATTGTTATCTAAAAATGATTCTTTCGTGGCGGCATCGGTCTTGTGCTGCGTTTGTCTTTGGGCTGGCGTTGGCTCATCTGACAGGGGTGGCAATGGGGCGGGGCGCGTTGCGATATAGGCACCATAACCACCAGCGGCGATGAGCGCAATGCCAATACTAATGATGAGCGTGAGACGTTTTTTGGATAGAGTACGTAATAATTTCATAATGCTTGTGCTATTAGTGTTCCATGTCACTATAGCATAAGCGTCATGAAAGGGGAAGGTGGAAGATGGAATATCAAAAAATCCTTATATAATCCTATCTTCTCAATGGTATATCAGAACCTTACCAATTCTCGTATCGCTCTGTTTTTATCACCCTCTCATTCAAGACACCACAAAGAGCACTGTTTTTCCATAAACATCAACCCCTCGTGCTAGTACCGAAATTTATGCCACCGGTGGTACCGGTATCGGCGCGTGGTAAGCCCAATAGGTGCCAAAGGTATAGTACAGCAAAATTGCCCCGCAGCCAAAGAATATAAGGGCGTGAAACACCTTAGCCGAGGCAGTGTTGAACCAAACATACTTGCGTAGCCACACCCCACAGGGGATGAGGAGCACGAGTAGTGCCGTAAAGTAACGCCCTTGCACTCCATCAGCGTAGTATGCACCAGCACCAAAGCGAATTGGTAGCAGCGCCCAGGCGGTGTACATTGCGTATGAAACCGCCGCAATAAAGACGGCAACAGTGGTGAGGTTGGCCGCGGCTAATCGACCAGCAGCTGGTGCTAGTGCTTGCTCCTCAGCTTTATCACGCTTGATGAGTGCAAGAAAGACCAGCAGAAAGAGTGGAATCAAAACAAAGAGCGGCAGGTGATATTTGAAGCTTGAGAAGTCGCCCACACTACCACGTACCACGATGTCGGTGTAGCCAATGTTTGGATTGATGTAGGTATTAAAGAGGATGCGGATAAACCTAAGTGGATTATGATGTAGTGGATTATCGGCTGCGCCAGATGAGAGGAGTGCACCATCATAGATCTTTTGCCAGACGAGTAGTGCCGCCAGCGACACAATGCCAGTGCCCGCGATCAGCGCCCACTTGTGCAGGTTGAAGGGGAGCTTCTTGAAAAGTGATGGTAGCTTCGGCAGCTTGGTGTTTGGGATGAAGAGTCGCCCTGGCAAAAAGAGTAGCGGGAAGAGTAGTAAACCGTTAACCGCCTTGGTCAGTGCCAGCAGCGCCGCTATAGCTAAGAGGCCAGCAACTTGCTTGCGGCGGATCGGCGTTTCTTGAGTATAGAGATTGAGTGTCATGGCGGTAATGAGGAATATCGCTACATTTGTCATGACGTCGCTCGAGAGTGAGGCGGCGAGATGAACCATTAGTGGTAACAGCCCCACTACTGCAAAAACCCACTTACCAATCCGCACCCACTTGATAATGAAAAACACACTGAGCGCATAAAACAGCAAGTTTGCAATTCGCCCAAAGAGAATCGTTAGGCCCGTCGACCCATTGAAGAGATTAGCAATAAAAATACCAAGCGTTTGCGGCGCATGCATAATGGGTGCGTAGCCCACGGCACTGTTGCATTTGCTTGTTGTCTTGAGATCTGAGCGGTTGATAGGGCGCGAATAATCAGCACTAATATTGCCATGATACACCGATGATGCCCGGCCATTAACGTCCGCTGGGTAGGTGCAGCGCTTGGACTCTAAGCGGCCATCTGCCAGCGCATACGCCCGCAGATAGTGCATATTCTCATCACTCACCGACAGCTGCGGCACAAAAAACGCCGACAACAAGCCAAATAGCAAACACAGCGAAAGAAAGACCCGCTCTGGCCGTGCAATAAATGATTCGAATGATACCCAATATTTCTTCATAACACGCCTGATTATAGAGCACAAATCACAACAGAGCAAATTATGGTCTAAATCGCGAGAAATAATCAACCAGTGGTATACTAAATAAGATTATGCAATCAAAAAATTATATCTGGAATTCCATCGGCTCCTTCTTGCAAAGTGCCATCTCGCCAGCACTCCTCCTACTTATTACGCGGCTGAATGGCATTGCCGACTCGGGGGTTTTTTCCTTTGCGCTGTCGCTCTCGGTGGTGTTTTGGGCGATTGGCTTGTGGGGTGGGCGTACTTATCAGGTGTCGGATGTGCGCAAAGAGTTTAGTAGCAGCAGTTACCTTGCCGTCAAACTCGTGACGTCGATCGTGATGATGGTTGGTGCGGTGCTGTTTTGCGCGGCAAATCACTATGATGTCGTGAAGTCGAGTATCATCATTGCGCTCGTGCTCTTCAAAGCGCTGGAGGCAGTGGCTGATGCACTCTATGGTGTGCTGCAGATTCACCACAGGCTCTACGTCGTTGGCTATTCGCTTACGATCAAGGCGGTAGGGGGCTTTGTGGCATTTTTGCTCGTTGATATGCTTGTGCATAGTGTGTTGTGGGGGGTGGTGGCAATTGTGGTGGTTAATGCTCTCATGCTTGTGTTGTATGATTGGCAACAGGTACAGCGGTACGAATCTATCCAGCCCCATATCGATCATCTCATGCCTAAGCTGCGTCATGTTGGTATGATCATGCGGCGCTGCGCACCAGTGTTTCTCACCACATTTTTGACGATGTTTTCGCTTAATATTCCGCGCTATTTCCTTGATACATTTCACACGCACGAGATCGCGTATTTTGGTATTATGGCTATGCCCATTACATTACTCTCGCTGTTTATTACCTTCATTATTCAGCCCAATATCGTGCAGCTGTCGGAGCTCTATCATCAGCAAAAGCGCCTTGAGTTTCACGCTCTGGTGAGCAAAATTATCCTTATCGTCTTGGGGATTAGTGCACTGACACTGATTGCGACGTGGCTGGTTGGGGCACCGCTTCTTACGCTCATCTTCAATGCGCGCATCACCGATTATCGCACTGAGCTGCTCATCATGGTGGTGGGAGCAGTGGCTAATGCGCTGGTGTCGATTTATATCAATATCCTCACCGTGCTGCGCGAATTCAAGGGACAGTTCTATATACTTCTGCTGAGTAATATCGTACTCACAGTCGTGTCATATAGCGTGGTGCAGCACTATGCGATGCTGGGCAGTGTGCTGTGTTTTATGGTGGCAGGCATCATTCAAGCGGCGCTACTCGCGGTAGTCTATCGCCAGCAACTGCGCTCTATGGCTGCGTAGTGCGAGTGGTCGCGTGTTGCGCTAAGTAGAGCCATTATCCATTCTTATGAGAACCACCAGACTTTTGTTTTTTATTAATTTCCCATCAAAACCTCAAAGGTCATCACGCTTCACACCCCGATAGATCGCTGTAAGGGTCAACATGTATGAGACACTGATCATTTGTGCCAGAGCTGGAGTCAATCATCATAATTGATTTATACACATCATTGAAGCAAAGTGCGAGAGAAAATCCAGCACCAAGAGAGGCTGTGAGATTCAGATTCTCCTAGCTTACTACGTAGCAAAATTGATTGCAATGATACCCCAAGGGGGTGGGATTGAGCGAGACTATATGAGCACTTAACAGTAGTAAAATAGCTCATAAGCGTGTTTTTTATCCTACATCGACCATGCGATTTCAGATATTTCAAAAAGCTTACGCTAACTGTGCTATAATAGCGGAAACAAAGGAGGGTATATGAGCAAGGGAATTGTAATATTGGGTTGTAATGGCCAAGTGGGGCGGGCGCTCCAGGAGATATATCCAAAGGCAACGGCGCTGGGTCATCAGCAGCTCGACATTGCGGACGAAGAGCAGGTGCTTGGGTATGATTGGTCGGGTGTGGATGTTATTATCAACGCGGCGGCGTTCGTCAATGCCGATGGATCAGAAACGATTGAGGGCCGCGCTAAAGCGTGGCAGGTTAATGCTGTTGGCCCGCGCAATCTCGTCAAAGTAGCGCTGGAGCATGATATTACATTGGTGCACTATTCATCCGACTATGTCTTTGATGGGACGAACAAAAACCATGGTGAGGATGAATCGCTCTCACCACTGTCAGTCTATGGTGACGTCAAGGCAGCAGGGGATCTATTGGTTAGCCTTGCACCGCGTCATTATGTGCTGCGCGTTTCGTGGGTGATTGGTGATGGGCACAACTTCCCGCGGACGATGAAGCGCCTGGCCGACATGCGCATTAATCCCAAGGTTGTGGATGATCAATATGGCCGGCCAACCTTTGCGTCGGAGATTGCGCGCGCCACCAAGCATTTGCTAGATACCAAGGCTGAGTATGGTTTGTACCATGTGTCTAACTCGGGGCCGATCAAATCGTGGGCAGAACTTGCCGAAGATATCTTCGAATATGCAGGGCACGATCGCGATAGGGTTGTAAAAGTGTCAACACAAGAGTATAGTAAAGACAAGATTCCGTTTGCGCCTCGACCAATGTATAGCGATATGAATTTGTCGAAGCTGCACAACACCGGATTCATCAGTGAGAGCTATCAGCCATTACTGGAAAACTACGTAAAAAACATAGCAGCGGTGGAATAAAGGAGAGAGGCAGGCCATGCCCAGAGTCAAAAAGAAAATCTTAAACGTCTTGTATCAAAGTGACGATAACTACGCAGTTGTCAGTGCGATTTCGATTGCATCGTTGCTCGAGAACAATAAGACGCTCGACGAGATTCATATTTTTTATTGTGGGTATAAGCTGAGCAAACAAAGCAAAGATCGCCTCAAAAAGTTGGTTGAAAAATACCCCAACACCTATTTGACATTCATCAATCCCAACACGTATCACAAGAAACTACAGAAGCTAGGTGTCAAGCCGTGGCATGGTGTGTATGTGACGTGGCTCAAGATGCTAGCACTGGCCGATCTTGAAATCAAGACCGATCGTGTGCTCTACCTCAACCCACACACGATCATTACCAGCTCCCTTGATGGCTTGCTGGAGCTTGATTTTGAGAAAAATATCATGGCACTGGCCTACGACACTCTCACCAATCAGCACAAAGCAACGATTGGTCTCCAGCCTACCGATGGCTATTACAACTGTGGTATCATGCTCATCAATCACAAAAAATGGCTCAAAGATAATGTTTCGAGCCAAGTTGTCGAGCATCTGTCGAAGAAAAGTGACTACGTTATTGCCGATCAAGACCTCTGTAATGTTATGTTCCGCGGGCAGATCAAGACGCTCGATATCACCTATAATTTCTCTAGTGCGTTTTATGCTTATCGGCCGCAAGATCTGCTGCGCATTAATAATCTTAAGCAGCCGTATTTCTATAGTTACGACGAGATTATGACTAACTATTACAGTCCCAAGATTATTCACTCGCTCTATGGCATTCAGGGCAAACCATGGGAAGTTGGCAACAAGCACCCGAACCGGCTGCTGTGGCAAAAGTACTTTGCACTCACTCCATGGAAAAACACCGAGCTCCCGCATGCTAAGAAAACACTGGTGTGGTATCTGTATGATGTCTTACCTCGCCCAATCTTTATGCAGCTATACATCATGGCAGTGGAGCGCAAATTTGCCGAGGTCGATAAAGAGAAAACTGAGACTACTGAAGCAAACGTGAGGTAGAGCACGTAATGAAACATACTGGCTCGAGGAAATCGAGCTGGTTTTATAGTGTGGCACAAAGGAGTAAAGTTTCTTGATATAGAGGAGTTCAAATTTCTCACACTCTTGTCGCATATTCATCTTATTCAAGACGCACGCTATTTTTAAACCCCGCAACGCTTAGTCAGAGTGTTTTATAAAGAATAAAAACAACTTTTACATCCATGATCTCGTCTGTGACGAAACTAGGATTAGCTAACAGAAAAGAATAGTCAACGAATTGCCGCTCATGAATATTATTCTCAAGTTTTACTATGCAGCAGTACAAGAGCAAATAAATACTAATTTACCATAAAATAACCCATTTTTATAGAGGTGAGAGAATATTCAAATTGCATTAACTACGACAACAACTGATGAATGCGCGACGTAATATGGAGTCGCGCTGCCCGAGCAGCTTTGTGCCAGCCAACCGATGCAAAACGCTGAGCATAGCTATTATATACTGCATTTTCTTCTGCAAAGCGCACACCATCCTTCGACTTTTCTTTGCTTGAGAGCGACTGGGCAAAGCGCCGGTATTGGAATGTCTCAGTCTGATCAAAAGCAAGTACCGCTCCGTCAAGAATAAAATCAAATACCAAGACAAGATCTTCTAGTATAGTATACGTCGCATCAAAGGAATACCGCTTGAGCGTCGCTGTCTTCCAGACAATCGATGGGAAGTAGAGCCAGTCGCCATGACTCAGAGATGTTGCAAGTTTTTCGCCTGAGTAAAGCCCTGATTTATGAGGTTGCAAAAATCGCTTGACGCGGTCGACTAATGGGAGGTATGGCTGGGCCTTATCATT
>CALHWA010000117.1 GCA_938036845.1 uncultured Candidatus Saccharibacteria bacterium
CGGCGATCAAGGCAGAGAGGATGTGATCGTGGATGAAGCTGTTGGCTTCATGCTGGGCTCGGGCGCTGGCCTGGTGGGCGGCCAGCTCCACAGCCTGTGCACGCTGCTGGGCACCGCTGGCGTCCGAGGTCTCCGCCAGTCGGAGGAGCCAAGTCAGTGCACCGATGGTGGCCAGGTTAGTTGCCATATCGAGCATGACGTCTTCTACCGAGACGAACTGCAGCTCACCGATCGCCGTGGCATTGACCATGAGCAGCAGCGGCGCCAGCGCCACCACGAATATGAAGCGCCACCGCCGCGTCAGTACCACAGCTGCCGCCGCAGCGATGACGAAGTACCAGCCCAGCATCGGGTGCATCCGCGCCAGCGCGTCGCCCGGCGCCGCAATCGGCAGTAGCCGGGTCGCAGCAAGGACACACGCAACGGCAACATAGACACCAAGAAGTGCTGCGAGCAGGCCGGCGAGCAACCGATCGGCTCTTCGCAGCAAGTCTCGCCGAGGCCTCCCACAGCGGCGCAAATAGATCGCGCCCGCCGACACGCCGACTATCACCACCGCAAGCACCACTATCGGCGCCAGAAGCATGGCGGCGGCAATCGGCTTCACACCCTCGGTGAAGTAGACCGTTGGGCCCGACAAAATGCCAACCTCCAGGACGCCAAGGCCCGCGAACAACGCCACCAGACGGCGCACATGCAGCCGGTACTCACCGGGGGAACTGACTCGCTCAGCGTCCCCGCCGAGGCGGTCAGTCATAGTAGCTCACCAGCCCGTCCTCGGCCGCTCGGCGGAAGAGGTCGACGCGGGTGTCCGCTGGGCGCCCAGCAGCGCGGTACTTGTCTCGGATACGCGCCACGTAGGTGTTGACGGTGTTCTTCGACAGGCTCAGAATCCGGGCCACCGTCTCAGACTTCTCACCCTCTGCGTAGTGCGCCAGGACGTCAGCCTCTATCGGCGCCAGGTAGTCGACGACGAAGTCCTCATCAGCATCCAGCGCCGCTGCCCAGTCCAGGCCGGCACTCGGCCTGCCATCCAGCGCGTCCTGGATCGCCAGCACCAGGTCGCTCGACGGCCCGGACTTACGCACGATCGCCAGAACTCCCCCGGCAATCGCCTCACGCACCAGGATCGGGCTCTCCGCCGATGTATAGGCGATGACGGGCAGGCCGCGCCGCTCAATCTCGTGCAGGTTCTGTGTTGGCGTGGAGCCGTCCTCCAGCCGCAGATCCAGGATCACCAGCACCCGGCCATCGGGCCACTCCACATCACGCAGGCTGGCGCACCACCGCACCGACCATGGCAGCCCGGCGTCCTCGAACACCAGGCGGCAGCCCTTGGCAATGATGTCGTGGTCGTCAACCACAATGATCGAGCACGCCTGATCCACATTGATCTCCTCATCACTACGCATGCTTCAACAACGAAGCCAGCAGACGCAGCTGGCCAGCACCAGCAGACAGATTAGTTACGGCACGAGGACGTCAACACCCCCATCAGGCGAATCAGCAAACTTTCGCCAACCTTTCAGGCACACCGAGCAAGACCTCCCCTAAGAATGACACCAAATACTCCCAGGACGACACGTCAATCATTGACGACTCAACACCCCACTCTGATGCAGATCTATTTCTACCACTTCATCGATTGACCACATTTTGAGACAGGGCACCACACCAACATCCTTCGGCGCGCACACTCACTTGACGACAGTCGCTACGTACTCTGAGGTTTTCGACTATATCGACAGGCGCCACTTGTATTACCTCACTAGCAGCGACGCTTGCCCTCCACAACGCAGGCGCAGTACCACACACCAGCACCCTTCGGTAGGTCTTACTTCTCAGTCTCAACACTCATACTGGTCTATTACGCCGCGGTCTCACTAATCTCGGTTTCGCCAAGCGAATGCGAGCCAGGACAGCACCGGCGCCTGTGCGCAACGATGCGTCTACCACTCCCTTTGCTTTCCTCTCCGAATCCCGAATCGTTGAGTTAGGAACCCTAGAGATGGCACATGAGCAGACGGACGCCGTGGTCGACTACTACGAAGAGTTCGCACTCCACAGAGAAGATTCAACCCAAAAAATTCTCAAGGATCTCAAGAAGGTTCAACGTCAGTGGCGAACGCTCGGAGTACGCAGTGGGCGAGAAGGCAAGGAAGCGAACGAGAAGCTTAGGCTCATCGAGAGAGCGCTCCAAGCATTTCAGAGCGACGAGTCGCGGCGCACCTACGATGAGTCGTTAAAGCAGGTTCCGAAAGTTATCAAATCCGAAAAGAA
>CALHWA010000118.1 GCA_938036845.1 uncultured Candidatus Saccharibacteria bacterium
CAATCGTACCAGCACCAGGAAATATCTATCCACCCAAGGACACTCCCATACCACAATCTCCCCATCACGACCCGCGGGATGATGCGATGGATCGCGAGCTCTAAGATAACCAGTGTCGTTAGTAATATGAGCAACTCCAGCTCTGTGCCCTTCCCAAACGGCCGCAAACCCGGTATAATGAGGGGAGTTTTTTGAATTGAATGGCCGCTTAGAGAGGAAAGCGAGGGAAGTTTGACACCATGGCAACAACACAGCAAAAAGCACTGACGAAGATTTTTGGCGATCCGCAAAAGCGGATCTTGAAGCGTCTGCAAAAGAAGGTAGACGAGATCAACAAGCTTGGGCCCAAATACAAAGCACTCTCAGATGAGGAATTAGCCAAGCAAACAGAGGTCCTCAAGCAGCGCCTGCACAAGAAGGGTACAACGCTCGATACCATCCTGCCAGATGCCTTTGCGGTGGTGCGCGAGATGGCCGACCGGGTGATTGGCGAGCGGCACTATGATGTGCAGCTGATTGGCTCGATGGTGCTGCACGAAGGCAACGTCGCCGAACTCAAGACCGGTGAAGGTAAGACCCTGATGTCTACGCTGGCAGCATACCTCAATGCGCTCGAGGGCAAGGGTGTGCATATCGTGACCGTCAACGACTACCTAGCCCAGCGTGACGCTGGCTGGATGGGGCAGATCTATAGCGCTCTGGGCATTAGCACCGGTGTGATCATTAACGAAGCATCCTTCCTCTACGATGGTACGTATACCAACGAGAACCATACTGACCCACGTATGCAAAAGCTCCGCCCCTGTACACGGCGCGAAGCCTACGAGGCAGATATTACTTATGGGACAAACAACGAGTTTGGCTTCGATTACCTGCGCGATAATATGGTCAATGAGATTAGCCTGGTGCGTCAGCGCGAGCTCAACTTTGCCATTGTAGACGAGGTGGATTCCATCTTGATCGATGAAGCGCGCACTCCACTCATCATTAGTGCGCCTGCGGCCGAGAACCCTGATAGCTACTACCAATTTGCCAAGATTGCTGTCAAGCTTGTGCCGGAGGACTACCGTCTCGACGAAAAGCACACCAGTGTGGCCCTGACAGATAGTGGTATCGATAAGGTACAGAAGCTCCTTGGTATAAAAAATTTGTACACCCCTGAGTATGTCCGCAGTGTCTACCATATCAACCAAGCTCTGCGCGCCCAGACGCTCTTCCATCGTGACAAAAACTATGTGGTGACCAATGATGGCGAGGTTATCATTGTCGATGAGCACACTGGCCGCCTCAAGATCGGCAACCGCTACAACGAGGGCCTCCACCAGGCGATCGAAGCGAAGGAAGGCGTGCCCGTTCAGCAAGAGAGCATGACGCTGGCAACTATTTCCTTCCAGAATTTCTTCCGCCTATATAAGAAGCTCAGTGGTATGACTGGTACGGCCTTTACTGAGGCAGAGGAGTTCCAGCAGATCTATAGCCTGGATGTGGTGGTAGTGCCGCCCAACAAGCCAATTACCCGCAAAGACCACCAAGACCTTATCTACAAGACCGAGAAGGCCAAGCTCAAAGCCGTGGCAGCCGCCATCAAGAAGTACCATGAGCAAGGCCGGCCAGTGCTGGTAGGGTCGGGCTCGATTGCCAAGAATGAGCTGATCGCCCAGTGGCTGGACAAAGCGGGCATTGCATATGAAATTCTCAACGCCAAGAATAATGAGCGCGAGGCCGAGATTGTGGCGCACGCTGGTGAGAAGGGTGCTGTGACGCTAGCGACGAACATCGCGGGGCGTGGTACAGACATCAAGCTTGGGCCAGGCGTGAAGGAACTTGGTGGCTTGGTGGTGATCGGCAGCGAGCGGCATGAGTCGCGCCGGATCGACAACCAGCTGCGTGGCCGTGGTGGCCGTCAGGGCGACCCGGGTGACACCCAATTCTACGTCTCGACTGAAGACGATTTGATGCGGATCTTCCAGGGTGAGCGTATTGCTGGCCTGATGGAGCGCCTTGGGGTAGAAGAAGACATGGCCATCCAAAACAAAGCGGTCAGTAAGACGCTTGAGGCGGCGCAAAAGCGGGTCGAAGGCTTTAACTTCGATGCGCGCAAAAATGTTGTTCAGTACGACAACGTCATCAACCGCCACCGCAAAGTGGTCTACACTGTGCGACGCAAGATCCTCGATGGCGACAACATCAAGCCAGAAATTCAGCGCCTGCTACGCACTGCAGTAGAGAGCCTCACAGAGGTACCAGCCAAGCAAAACCCGAAGTTCGCTGAGGAGTTTGGCGCGATCTTCCCGCTGGATAAAGACGAGATTAAGAAAATTGGTGCCGAGAAGCGCGATCGCGTCCGCACCAAGATGGCACTTGATGCGGCGAAAAAATTGTATCAAGACAAAGAAGACGAACTGGGTAGCGAGCTACTGCGCGGCATCGAGCGCGAGGTGTACTTGCAGGTGCTCGACACGCTGTGGATGCAGCACCTAGAGAATATGCAGCACCTGCGTGAAGGAATCCACTGGCGCAGTGTGGGTCAGCGCGACCCGCTGGTGGAGTACCGCGCCGAGTCGCAAAAGTTGTTTGATAGCCTGCAGGCTAATCTCCGGGCGGAGGTGCTCCACGCGATCTACCAAGTGCGCAAGACCGACGCCATCACACGTGAGGCAACGGACGACGAGCACGACACCGAGCTTACCCGCCTAGCCGAAACCTCGGTGGAGCGCGGCGTGAATGAAATCACGAGTGGGGAAGCGAATCGCGACCACGACTTTACCAAAACAAAAGCGGCACCAACTACTGCCGACGTCAATCGCAAACGTAACGCCGCCCGCAAGAAAAAGAAAGCCCAGCGGCAGAATCGCAAAAAGAACCGCTAAATGCAGCACACAGTAACAGAGGTCAGGCTAAACAATGGTGCCCGTGGCCTTCTCATCGACGTGCCTGGCGCAACCGTGATGAGCTTCCAGTTCCAATTCCGGGCGGGCAACCGCTATGTTGCGAGCAAGGACATCTACGAGACGGCGCACATTATGGAACATATGGCCTTTGGTGCTAATGCTCAGTTTGCGAGCGAGCACGAGTATGAGGCAGAGTTTATCAAAAACGGTGCCTACCACAATGCCTGGACGAGCGACCTATCCATGGTGTATGTGGCGGACTGTGCGGACTTTGAATGGGAGCGTATTTTGCAGTTGCAGCAG
>CALHWA010000119.1 GCA_938036845.1 uncultured Candidatus Saccharibacteria bacterium
GACTCAATCACCTCATCGCTGATCTTCACCCCGTGGTGTTTCTCATAGTAGCTGCGCAACCCCTTGAGGATTGCCACCGTATCCTTCACACTTGGCTCCTTAACGAGTACTGTCTGAAAGCGGCGCTCGAGCGCGCTGTCTTTCTCGATATGCTTGCGATATTCCTCCAGCGTCGTCGCACCGATGAGGTGCAACTCACCTCTAGCTAGCGCTGGCTTGAGGATATTAGCTGCGTCCATCGCGCCACCTTCTGCTGAGCCAGCTCCTACAAGCATGTGCAGTTCATCGATAAAGGCAATAATGTTGCCCTGCTTGGTAATCTCGCGGATCAGTGCCGTCAGCCGCTCCTCGAACTGCCCACGGTACTTAGTACCAGCCACAATTGCCGTCATATCGAGCATAACCACTCGCTTGTCGAGCAGATTATCTGGCACATCCTCGCGGACAATCCGCTGCGCGAGACCTTCAACGATGGCCGTCTTACCCACCCCTGGCTCACCCAGCAAGACGGGGTTATTCTTGGTACGACGGCTGAGAATTGTTATAAGGCGTTCGGTCTCGCGTGCTCGCCCTACCACAGTATCGAGCTCGCCATCGGCCGCCTTAGCCGTGAGATCAATGCTGTATTTGCTCAGGGCACTGCCACCGCGCGGCATTGGCCGACGCTTCGTGTCCGTGCGAGTGCTCGTGCCGCCGCGGCTCTCTTCGCGCATATCATCAAAGTGGGCTTCGAGGTTGCGGACGATCGCCTCGGTATCTGCCCCCATTTCGCGTAGCAATACAGTTGCGCGGGCGTTGTTTTGCTTGAGCAAGCTATAAAGAATATGCTCTGTACCGAGCTCATCATGCTCATATTCCTTCGCGATTTCCCACCCCATCCGAAGTGTCAATAGAGCCGTCTCGGACAGACCAGTTGCCCCACCAGTCCGTACCGTAATATTCTTGAGCGGCTGCAGGTGAAGTGAATCCTCCGCCCGGCGCAGCGTAATACCAGCATCGGCGAGTACCTTGGTACCAAGACTGGCACTTTGGCTCAGAATACCAAGCAATAAGTGTTCAGTACCAATATAGGGATTACCGTACCCACGGGCAATTGCATCAGCATACTGGACGCTCAGGCGAGCATCATCACTCAAATGGCTAATAAAATCTGCAAAATCATCTTCCATGTCGTCCTCCAAAATCTGTGGCCAAAAGCCACCCTACTCAGTATACGCTGCTTATTAGCACTCGTCAAGGTGGAGTGCTAATAATCCACAAAACCCTGCTCTATCATGAGCAGGGTTAGCGTGTCGCAGCGCTTTGCAATTTTACGCTTGGTTTTCAATGGCGCTAAAGAGATCATCCTCGATATTCTTGCGTGGCTTGCGCTCAGCTGGCTGGCTTGCTGCCGTCTCGATATCAAGCTCAAAGCCCGTAAGGCGGCTTGCCAAGCGAACATTCTGCCCACTACGGCCAATCGCGATCGACTGCTGGTCCTCCGTCACATATACCTTGGCGTGCTTGTGCTCGCGGTCAATCTCGACCCGCACTACCTCGGCAGGGCTGAGAGCGTTGCGAATGTACGTATCGGTGTTTTCGTCGTACATAATAATATCGATCTTTTCTTGGTCACCAATCTCATTAACAACGGCGTTGACCCGTGTGCCATGCCCACCAACAAAGGTACCAACAGGGTCGATCCCTGGCACGGTGCTCAGAACAGCCAGCTTAGTGCGGCGACCTGCTTCGCGGGCGATCCCCTTAATCTCAACTGCCCCTGTCTCGAGCTCTGGTACCTCTTGACGGAAGAGATACTCAATGAAGGCTTCGTTACCACGGCTCAGGATAAGCTGTGGACCACGATTGTCGCGCTCGATGTCCTTGATAAATACTTTAATGCGACTGCCTGGCACATAGCGCTCACCTTGGATTTGCTCGCTTTGCGGCAAGATGCCAGTTGCCTTGCCCAGTTCAACGCGCACGACACGTGGCTCAACCCGCTGAACAATACCCGTCACAACCGTACCAATCTTGTCTTCGAACTCTGCAAGCACCACCTCGCGCTCAGCTTCGCGCAAGCGCTGCAATACCACCTGCTTAGCGGTCTGAGCCGCCACACGGCCAAAGCTCGTCACATTGTGCGTCTCCTCAACGGTACCGCCCAGCTCGGCATCGGGGCTTGTCGCCCGTGCTTCTTCTAGGCTGATCTCTGTCGATGGGAAGTTAACTTCTTCAACGATCTCACGAATGACGAACACCTTGGCGGTGCCGTCGTTGAGGTTAAGCTCAGCCCGAACGTTTTGATCGCGCTCACCATTGTCACGGCGCCACGCGGCAGCAATTGCTTGCTCGATCACACCCAGGACAGTCTCCTCAGGCAAATTCTTTTCGTCAGCGATCGTGCGCAAGGCTAACGTAAGCTGCTTAATATTAAGGTCTTCCATATTATATACTCCTTTCTATGAAAAACTCCGACCTGCCGGCCGGATATCTACCCATCAGTGTAGCGGATAGCGCGAAGGATGTCAAATGGAATGGCGGAAGTTCTTATTCAACAATCGTCAATATATCACGGAGGTCGGCGATAACCCATCGTGCGTGCCTAGCAGCGGGTGAGCCAGCAAAGGTTACCCCATTGCCTGTCACTGTAAAGAGCGGTACGTCGTTCGCTCCATCGCCCACGACCAAGCAATCACCCAGCGAGACCTGCTGCTCGGCAGCTAACTGACGAAGTTGCTCTACCTTGGCCGCCGCATCGTTATCTGGCGCATCAATCTGGCACAGCATGTCTTGATCATCAAAGATAAAATGATTGCCCGCGCGCCAAAGTGCGACGCCAAGCTGCTCTGCTACCATGCCTACCAAGATATCCATCGCACCAGAGTTAATAGCCACACGGTAACCTCGCGCTTGAAGCGCTGCAACAACCATCTGGGCGTGCGGCATGTAGGTATATTGGCTGAGGATGCGGCGCACCACC
Source organism: uncultured Candidatus Saccharibacteria bacterium (assembly GCA_938036845.1). Lineage (GTDB taxonomy): Bacteria > Patescibacteriota > Saccharimonadia > Saccharimonadales > Saccharimonadaceae > Saccharimonas. The sequence continues at coordinate 2,963 of CALHWA010000119.1, forward strand.
ACGCGGCGACAGTCGCCCCGTTGCCGATACCGCTGCAACAACCAGGCTTGACCTTCGGCATCAGTTATCTCGCCTTGAGCGGCACGCGCCATCAAGACAGCATCTTCTTCTGGTGTGATGCCCATGGCGAGATTGAGATTGCGCCAAGAGTTGTCGCGAATTAAGGTGTGATTGAGGTCGAATACAATAAGCTTTGGCTGCATTAGCCAGGCACTCCCTGCCCAGGGCACGTAGCGAGGACGCGCTGCATGGCGGCTTTTTCGCCCGAGGTGACCCAAAGGTGGTATTTACGTTTGACGGCAATTTGCCGGGCAACATACTGGCAGCGAAACGGCTTATGGCTGGGCAGCCACGTCGCAGCATCTCCATCACCCTTTTGCTGGTTGGCCGGGCCATCAACCGCCAGAAGCTCAAGTGGATCATTAGCAAGCTGCTGCCGCTGCTCGCTACTGAGCTGCTGTGCACCGGTTTGCCAAGCGTTACTCAGAGCGACAACATGGTCGATCTGCACTGCAGTACTCGTGCCACTCCCTCGCTGGAAGGTGATACGCTTGCCTGTGTATGGGTCGTCGAGCTGGCCACTCGCTACCTTGCAATTACCATTCACCACCGCCTGCTTGAGGTCGCGTGCGAGGATGATATTGCGCGTATCGCAGCCACTCGTCGTTGCCCAGCCCGCGCCAAATTGGCTACGCGCATACCCAGTCTTAGGTGCACGGCCCTTAACGGGCAATGCCTCCAGTGTTGCCAATGCCTCGCCGTTGCCCTGTGGCGAGTGGCTTGACTGCGCTAACTGCCACGCTGCATATATCGCGAGCGCAACAATGACAATACCAGCGAGCAAAAACATCGTTATGACGCGGCGACGGCGATATTCCATAGTCATATCATAACATAAGGTGAATTTGTGGTGGCTTGCACCCGTTATCAATGAAGCAGGAGGAGGAAGAATGACGCTAAGAAAATAGATCAAAGATTGAGATCTACCACTAATCATCTCAATAGCAATATAGCGAGCAGTGCATAATTCCGGTATACTAGTTTTATGCAACAGGTTACTCATCTCATCGACTTTTTTATACCAACTCACTATCAGCTG